>CAMDAL010000084.1 GCA_945888565.1 Devosia equisanguinis
CCATCGTCTCCGACAATCAGGCGTCCAACGTCGTGGCGTTCGCGCAGCTCGTGCACGGCCAGTGGCAGTAGCCGCTCGGCACTCTGCTGCAGGCTGTCATCGTAGGCTTCGTGAAGCTCGCGCTGCATGACGCCGACCGAAATCGCTCCGGCTCCGACCCAGAGCAATGCCATGCCCGCAGTGAGTCCGAGCGCGAGGCGGATGGCGATCGAGGGGCGACGCTTCACGCCTTCACCCGGTAGCCAAGTCCACGAATGGTCTCGACGAAATCCCGCCCGAGTTTCTTGCGCAACCGGCTCACATAAACCTCCACGGCATTGCTCTCGACCTCGGCGCCGAAGGCGTACAGAGAGTCCTCGATCTCGGGCTTGGTGACTATGCCGCCCCGCCGGGCCAGCAGCCGCTCGACCACAGCCCATTCGCGCGCCGTTAGACTGGCATTCTCGCCGTCCACAAGTGCGGTCCGGCGGCCAAGGTCGATGGTGACCCCTGCCACGGTAATCTCGGGCGCAGGGCTGCCGCCATACCGCCGGGCGACGGCCGCGATGCGGGCGCCCATCTCGAAAAGATCGAACGGCTTGACGAGGTAGTCGTCGGCGCCGGAGTTCAGCCCTTCGATGCGCACGGCGATCTGATCCTGCGCGGTGGTGATGATCACGGGAACCGTGCTGCCCGCCGAGCGCAGGTCCCGCAGCAGGTCGAGGCCACGGCCATCCGGCAGGTTGAGGTCGAGCAGCACCAGCTCGTAGTTGACGCCGGCGATCGCCAGCCGGGCATCGTCGATCCGCTTCATCCAGTCGACGGCATGCCCGATGGAAAGCACGTAGTCGCGAATGGCGGCGCCCAGCACATGGTCATCTTCGATCAGCAGGACTCTCACGCTTGGCGCTCCCCGCATCCTTCTAGCTGCCGAACCTGACACGAGGCTGAACGAGAAACCGTCCTGGCTTCAGCTAGCCGTCAGCTTGGCGTGATCCATTGCCGGCATCGAACGTGAAACAGGAGTATCGCCCCGTGAAGAAACTGATTTCAGCCCTGATGCTGGCAACGGCGCTCGTTGCCCCCGGTCTGGCGATGGCGCGGGACATCACCATCGAGACCACCATGGTACGATATTCCGGCCACGCGGCCTATGTCGCAGTCTACCTCACCAAACCGGACGGAAGCTATGACTCGACGCTCTGGGTTGCCGGCCGGAAGACCAAGTATTACCGCGACCTGCCTGGCTGGATCAGTACGGCGTCTACTGGCGGACAGATCACTCTCGACGGCATCACCGGCGCCAGCGTCGGCAGCGGGAAAACGCTGACGGTTCATGCCGACCTCGCAGACACGCTGCTCGATGCGGGCTATCAGATCCACGTCGATACCGCAGTCGAGAACGGCTTCCAGTTCAGCGACGATGCGGTGATCGACCTCAACTCTGCGCCCGCCACCGTCAGCGGCACGGGTTACGTCAGCAAGATCGCGATCGGTCTATAGCGAGCATGTCATGCGTAATTTCCACGCGCTAGCGGGACTCGGCGCCGCCCTGCTTGTCATCTTCATGGCGGTTACCGGGTTCGTCCTTTCTCTGCAGCCACTTGCCGATGCTGTAATCATCCGGTCGTCGGCCGATGCGACCTCTGTGGCGGACGTCGCCGGGCGGGTGTCGCAGACCATGACTGGCGTTGAGCGGCTTGTCCGTTCGGCCTCGGGGCAACTGGTCGCCTACGGGGTCATTGACGGCGCCAACAGTGCCGTCGTCATCGATCCCCAGACAGGCACAGCGACCGGTGCCTACGAGCCGTCCGCGTTCTTCACCTTCGTCACCGACCTGCATCGCTCGTTCCTCCTTGGGGACCTTGGCCACGGCGCAGCCGGCGTATCGGCGGTCGCCATTCTGGCGCTGTCGCTCAGCGGCGTGCTGCTGCTGGTCGCCAAGATGGGCGGCTGGCGCAAGCTCCTTGGCAATTCCCGGGGAACCGGCTCGCAGCGGCTGCACACCGATTTGGCGCGCATCGGCGTTGTCGCCCTGCTGCTGACTTCGATGACGGGCGCCTACATGTCGGCCGTGAATTTCGAGTGGCTGCCTGTGACGGCCGGCGAGATGTTCTCCCTGCCGCCAGCCAGCGCGGGTGAGACCATTGCGCCGGTCGGCTCACTGGCTGCACTCGCTGCGATCCCGTTGTCCGACCTGCGCGAACTCAGCTTTCCGGCGGCCGGCGATGCGACAGACGTCTTTGCTGTGACGACCACCGCGGGACAGGGCTTTGTCGATCAGGGCACTGGCGAGCTGCTGTCGTTCACGCCCAATGACGCGTTGCAGCAGGTCTACGAGTTCGTCTATCTGCTGCATACCGGCCAGGGCGCACCGCTGATCGCGCTCGTCGTCGGGCTGGCCGCACTGACTGTGCCCCTCCTTGCCATCACCGGTACGATCATCTGGTGGACGCGCCGCCGCAACACTCCGCACATTGCCGGCAACGCGGCCTGGCGCGAAGCCGATACCGTCATCCTCGTTGGTAGCGAGGCCGGCAGCACCTGGGGTTTTGCCGCAACGCTGCACGATGCCCTGCGGCAGCACGGCCAGCGCGTCCATGTCGCCGCGATGAACGACCTGCGCCGCAGCTATCCCCGCGCAACGCGGCTCATTGTTCTGGCAGCGACTTATGGCGACGGCGTAGCGCCGGCCTCCGGGCGGCAGTTTCTTGCCAAGCTGGCCCGCTTCGACTCCACCCCGAGCTTTTCCGTGCTGGGGTTCGGCGACCAGAGCTTTGCCAGGTTCTGCGGCTTTGCTGCCGACGTCGATGCGGCGCTGCACACCAAAGGCTTGCGGCGCATGGTGCCGATCTACGGTGTTGACCGCCAGTCATCGGCTCACTTTGTCGCCTGGGGGACGCTGCTAGGGGAGCAACTGGGTCTGCAGTTGGCCCTCACCCACGTCCCGGTGCTGCCAGCGACCTGCAAGCTCGTCCTTGCAGAGCGGACGCTCTACGGCATGGAAGTCCAGGCGCCGGTGGTTGTCCTGCGCTTCGCAGCCGCCAAATCCGGAACCTGGTTCGGGGCGCGACTGCCGCGCTACGAGGTTGGCGATCTGGTTGGCATCGTGCCGCCCGGCAGCAACCTGCCGCGCTACTACTCCCTCGCATCGGCCTCCCGGGACGGCATGCTGGAAATCTGCGTGCGGAAGCAGTCGGGCGGGCTCTGCTCGGAGTTCCTGCACGCGCTGTCTCCCGGCGACGAGATCGACCTCTTCATCCGCCCCAACCCCGATTTCCGGCCGCAGCGCGGACGCCGGCCACTGATCCTGATCGGCGCTGGAGCCGGGGTTGCTCCGCTTGCCGGGTTCGTGCGCCACAACCACAGCCACCGCCCCGTCCACCTATTTTTCGGAGCGCGCGATCCCGCATCGGACTTTCTCTATCGCGAGGACCTTCAGGCCGCGCTCGACGATGGCCGCCTCGCCTCGCTGAACACCAGCTTCTCTCGCGTCATTGGTGGCAGCTACGTCCAGTCGAAACTGCTCGAAGAAGCCGAGAACCTCCGCCAACTGGTCCGGCAGGGTGCCCAGATCATGGTCTGTGGCGGACGGGACATGGCCGATGGCGTGCGGCAGGCGATCGACGTCTGCCTCGCTCCCCTTGGTCTTTCGGCCAACGACCTCAAACAGAATGGGTTGTATCTCGAAGATGCGTACTGACCTCAGCCAACCTCCGATCCAGTCGCTGCCGATCGTCTCGCTGGCCCGACAGGTCATCAATGGACCCACAATGGGGACCCGCTACTCGGCTGTGTTCTGCGCGCCGGCGGGGACCGACCACCGCGAACTCAGCCGTGGCCTGCAGGCCGCGGTAGATGCAGTCGACGCCCAGATGTCGACCTGGAAGCCGGACTCCGACCTGATGCGGCTCAATCGCCTCGAGACCGGCATCTGGTGTGATGTGCCTTCACAGTTGTGCGCGGTGCTCGCTGCCGGTCTTGAGATTGGTCGCCTCTCCGAAGGCGCCTTCGATATCGGTGTCGGCGACCTCGTTTCGGCCTGGGGCTTCGGAAGCAATCCTGCTGCGGAAAAGCCCCAGGCCGCCGCCAACCCCGGCCCGAGACGCCCGGCACATCTCTGCCTTGAAATCGATACCGAGCGGCTCCGGGTCCGCAAGCTGACCAAGGTCACCCTCGACCTCTCGGGTATCGCCAAGGGTTTTGGCGTCGATGAACTGGCCCGGGTCCTGGGCTCGCAGGGTATCGTGCACTTCCTTGTTTCCATCGATGGCGAGCTCTGCGCGTCGGGTGGCAAGCCGGACGGCACACCGTGGCGTGTCGCCGTCGAAAAACCGAAAGCGGGCAGCCGGGAGCCCGAGGGCGTTCTGGAACTGTTCGATGGCGCCGTCGCCACATCGGGGGACTATCGGCACTTCGTCGACATCGACGGCGTTCGCTATGGGCACACTATTGATCCCCGTCGGCAGGAACCGGTCGTCAACGGACCAACTGCTGTTACGGTTCTAGCCGAAACCTGCATGACCGCCGACGCGTGGGCTACGGCCCTGCTCATCCTCGGCCCGACGGCAGGGGGCGCCATCGCTGCAGCTCATGGGCTCGAAGCTCTCTTCATCAACCGACCGCATGACTAGCCCGTCCAATTCGTGAGGAGCGGGTCTCGCGTCGCGGCCAGGCTTGGGACGCGCGTTTTCGCTGCGGGCTCTTTCGCATCGGCTGAGGCTGGACTTGAGGAATGCGTTGGGGGTTGAGGGAATTGGCTCAGCGGCGCGGCTTGCCCCGCCGGCTATGGTTCGGCAAGGTGCGGATTCGGCCAGGCGTTCATCGAAAGGAACGTCCAGCCGGGTGTCGTGCACGACTATATTGAGGAGACGCGCAAGAAATGACGGTCACGCTCTGGTTGACTTCGGCAGGCATCGTCGTCCTCCTCGCCATGAGTTTCTTCTTCTCGGGGTCGGAAACGGCGCTCACAGCGGCGTCGCGGGCACGCATGCACCAGTTGGCCCGCGCTGGCGATAGGCGCGCGATCCTCGTGGAGAGCCTGAGGAGCGAGAAGGAAAGGCTTATTGGCGCGATCCTCCTGGGGAACAATGTCGTCAACATCCTCGCCTCGACGCTCGCGGCCAGCGTGCTCATCGCCGTCTTCGGCGAAGCCGGCATCGCCTATGCGACCATCGCCATGACGGCGGCCGTGGTCATTTTCTCGGAAGTCCTGCCCAAGACTATTGCGCTGATCCGTCCCGATGGCTTTGCCCTCGCAGTGGCGCCGGCCGTCCGGGTGGTCGTCGTGGTCTTTGCTCCGGTAACGCTGGCGGTGCAGACAATCGTCAACGCGATCCTGCGCGTCTTCGGCTTCGACGCAGATAATGTCAGTGCCGTCTCGGGCCATGATGAAGTTCGCGGCACAGTTGACCTGCTGCATTCCGAAGGCGAGATGGTCAAGGGTGACCGCGACATGCTGAGCGGCATCCTCGACCTCAAGGTGCTGACGGTCGGCAACGTGATGGTCCACCGCACCCAGATGATTTCGATCGACGCGAACCAGCCGGTAGAGCGACTGGTGGATGAAGTCCTGGCCAGCGCCTTCACCCGTATCCCCATTTATGACGAAGAGCCCGACAACATTATCGGCATCATCCACACGAAGGATGTGCTGCGGGCAGTGATGGCGAGTCGCGGCGACCTCAGCCAGATCGACATTCGCCAACTGATGAACGAACCCTGGTTCATTCCTGAATCGACCAGCGTGCAGGTTCAACTCACCGCCTTCCTCAGGCGCCACGCCCACATGGCGCTGGTGCTCGACGAGTATGGTGTTCTCGAAGGTTTGGTCACGCTGGAGGACATCATCGAAGAGATCGTCGGCGACATTTCAGACGAACATGACGAACCGGACGACGGGGCCGTCACCGGTATCGCTCAGCAGCCGGACGGCAGCTACATCGTTGATGCCAGCATTCCAATCCGCGACATCAACCGGGTGCTAGACTGGTCGCTGCCTGATGCCCATGCGAATACCGTGGCCGGCGTAGTGATCAACGCAGCGAAGATCATCCCCGATGTCGGGCAAAAGGTGACGGCACACGGCTTCACGTTCGCCGTACTGGAGCGCGACCGACTGCGTGTTGCCAAGGTCAGGATCGTTGCACTGGTACCGGAGCCCGAGGCGTAGGCGCCGCCCGCCCTGGCATAGCCTCGACGCCGATCGGCGCCAGCAAGCTGACGCAGCTCCAGGGCAACATCGCCGCCACCGAAATCGGGCGGAGCGGCAGTCAGACCGATCGCTTACCGGCGCTACGTGCGAAGCACCTCACCGATACCGGTTGACAGAAAATCGGCCACGCGCCGGAACCGGGCATTGCTGCGGACTTCCTCGCTCATCACCAGCAACACTGGCAATGCGCTCAACTTGATGCCTTCGACCAGCTCGAGTTCCGCATGGCGCCTGGCGAGGACGAGCTGACCGACCCCCACGCCGGCGCCTGCGAGCAGCATGTTCCATGTCAGCATGCCGTCGTCGGTCCGCAGCGCAAACTCTTCTCGCGTCAGGCCAATGCCATAGGCGGCGAAGGCGCGGGCGAGGAAGTCAGTGCGATCGAGGCCAATCAGGTCATGATGGTGCAGATCGTCCTTTATGGAGGCAAAGGGGTATCTGTGGGGTGATCGCGGCCCGGAGCGGACGGCGAAAACCTCTCTGCTTAGGCTCCGGAATCGCCCAGCTCTTCGTGGATGCCAGCAATGATCTCGCTGCGCTGCTCGGCAGACTTGCCGGCTATGGCGGCGTAGGTGACAGCCAGCAGTCGGATGGCGCTGGCGATGGTGGTGTGCGACGGCCCGAGGCCGAAGCTGGACACGTGGCAGGGCAGGACGACGCGGGAGAAGCGCTGGGCCTCTACCGCGTAGTTTCGGTCGGCGATGGTCACCACATTAAGCCGGCTGGCCTGCGCGTAGGCGAGGATCGGCGCGAGGATTGCCGGCCGCGGCGGCAGGGTGATCAACAGCAGCGCGTCCTTTGGGCCGGTCATTGCCAGATCCTCGGCCCATGACCCCTGGTTGATGCCGAGGATCATCACCGAGTGCCGCAGGCGGGACAGCAACAGGCGGGCATAGCGCGCAAACCCTTCCTCGGCGCCGAGGCCGAGCACCCAGACGCGCGGAGCACTCTTGAGGGTTTCGGCGGCTTCGCGGACGCGATCGGAACGCAGCTCCTCGAACGTCTTGGTGAGGTTGCGCAGTTCCAGTTCGAGATGGGTGCCGATGGCCTTGCCCAGCGCGATCTGCTCGGAGCCGGTGACCGACAGGCCATAAGGTTCGGAGCGGTTGCGCTCCTCGCGGGCCTGTTGCTTGACCTCGTTGAAATCGGCGTAGCCCAGGTGCTGGAAGAAGCGCGCCGCCGTGGCCTTGGACACTCCGGCCATTTCGGCAATCTCGGTGGCCGAATGCGTGAGGATGTCGTCGTCACGGTCCAGCATCAGCTGGGCGAGCTTTTTCTCGCCGGCGGTCAGCCGGCTGAAACGGTCCTGGATACGTAGCACCAAGCCTGACGCCATCGGTCGATTCGTCACTCCTGCTCGCCGATAAAAAAGCTTATCAGCCGGCTTGCAACAATGAAACAAATGTTTCATGATCGTGAAACGATGAAACACCAGCAAGGGCTGTCGTAGTGTCGACCTCACGGGTAGTGCGGCAGAGGATCTGGGAAAAGCTGGCGGCTGTCGCCCGACCCGACACGCGCTACCATCTCAATTTCGCCGAGGTCATTCCGGACTTCGAGGGCGCGGATGTGGCGACCTCGCATATCGAGTCGCTCCCCGCCTATCGAGACAGCGCGCTGGCCTTCGTCACGCCCGACAACAGTCTGGTCAACCTGCGGCAGCGCATGCTCGAGGCTGGAAAGCCGTTCGTGGTTTCGACCTACAACATTCTCCGAGGCTTCCGGCTGATGGAAGCGGGGAGCGTGCCCAAGGGCCATGAGCGCTACGCCGCCTGGCTCGACGGGATCGAGCATTTCGGCAGGACGGTCTCGCTTGAAGAGATCAGCCGCCTCGGCCGCTTCGATTTCATGGCCACCGGCGCTTCTGCCGTCTCCATCGACGGCATCCGCTTCGGCAAGGGGCACGGCTTTTTCGACCTCGAGTGGGGCATGTTCACCGATATCGGGCTTGCCGACGACAGCAGGCCGGTGATCGCCGCAGTGCACGACGTGCAAGTGGTCGACGAGAAGCTGTAGGCCAGCGAGACAGACATCGTGGTCGACCTGATCGCCACACCCTCCCGGATGATCGAAGTGGCGCGGCAGGCCCGCCGGCCGCGCGGCATCAGGTGGGACCTCATCACCGCCGAACGGATCGCGGCGATTCCGCCGCTCAAGGAACTCGCGCGCATGCGCGGCATCGCGTGACCATCATCATGACAGGAGTGCAAATCATGACCCTCAGCCTCAACAGACGAACCTTCCTCGCCCTGACCGCTGCCGGAGCAGCGCTGCCGCTGACCTCGCGGATGGCAATGGCCCAGGCCATGCCCTTCACCTTCCAGGCCAGCTGGATCAAAGATGCCGAGTTCGCCGGCTATTATGCGGCGCTCGACAAGGGCTTGTACGCCGAAGAGGGGCTCGACGTGACCTACCTCTCGGGTGGTCCCGACGTGATCCCGGAATCCTCGCTGATCGCCGGCAAGGCCGATCTGACGCTGACCACACCCGACACCACCATCAAGGCCATCGTCGAGCAGGGCGCGCCGTTCAAGATCATCGGTGCGCAGTACCAGAAGAACCCGATCGGCATTGTCTCCCTCGCTTCAAACCCCATCAACACGCCGCAGGATCTCGTCGGCAAGACCCTCGCCGTTCCGCCGGTCAACGTCATCTCCGTCGAGGCGATGCTGAAGATTTCGGGCGTCGACCGAGCTGCCGTCAACATCGTGCCCTACGCCTATGACCCGACGCCGCTGATCAAGGGCGAGATCGACGCCTCGCTCGATTTCACCACCAACGTGCCCTTCACCATCAAGCAGGCGGGCGTCGATGCCACCTCGTTCCTGCTCTACGATTTCGGCTTCACCACCTTCAACGACACGGTGGTCGTGACGACCGATACCCTTGCGGCCAAGCGCAAGGAAATCGTCGCATTCCTCCGCGCCTCGCGCAAAGGCTGGGACGAGAACTTCAAGGACCCCGCGGTCTATCCGCCCATGTTCGCCGATACCTGGTTCAAGGGCACCGGACGGTCGATCGAAAACGAGGTCTACTTCAACACTGCGCAGAAGCCGCTGATGGAGGCCGAAGGCGGCATCTTCTCGATGAGCGAGGAGTCCATCGCCAAGAACATCGAGGCCCTGGCCGCGGTGGGTATTTCGGCGACGCGCGACATGTTCGACACCACGGTGCTCGAGGAGATCTGAGACCGTGGCATCCGGCATTGCGCTCAGGGACGTCAGCCGCACCTTCGTGTCCCGCGGGCAAACGACCGAGGCGCTTCGCAGCGTCTCGCTCGACTGCGCCCCGGGCTCGTTCACGGCGCTGATCGGTCCCTCGGGCTGTGGCAAGTCGACCATCCTGCGGCTCTGCCTCGGGCTCGATACGGCCAATGCCGGCACTGTGACGGTCGACGACCTCCCGCCCGCCGAGGCGACACGCAAGGGGATCACCGGCGTCGCGTTCCAGGACGCGGCGCTGCTTCCCTGGCGGACGGTCGAAAAGAACATCGCCCTGCCGCTCGATGTGCTGGGCCTCAGCCTCGGCGACTACCGCGAGCGCATTGCCGAACTGATCGCACTTGTCGGCCTCAACGGCTTCGAAAAGGCGTTGCCGGCCGAACTGTCCGGGGGCATGCGCCAGCGCGTCGCCATTGCCCGGTCACTCGTGACCACCCCCAGGGTGCTTTTTCTCGACGAGCCGTTCGGGGCGCTCGACCAGATTCTCCGCAAGCAGATGAATATCGAACTGCAGCGCATCTGGATGGAGACGCAGGCGACCACGCTGCTTGTCACCCACGGCATCGACGAGGCGGTGTTTCTTGCCGACCGCGTGGTGGTGATGGCCAGCCGTCCGGGCCGGATTTCCCGCATTATCGAGATCGACCTCCCCCGCCCTCGCGACCCGGCCCTGTTCAACCAGGAGCATTTCCACGCGCTTGAGCGGCAGGTGTCGGAGGCGCTCGATGGGCATTAGCCACTGGCCGGGTTGGGCTCGGGCTTTGCTGAACCTCGCAATCATTCTCATCGTCTGGGAGGTTGTCGGGCAGTTCCAGCTGGTGGCTAGCGGCGCGCTGCCGCCGCCTAGCGCCGTGCTGCTGCGCCTCGTCACCGACTGGTCCGACTATCCCGATCACATCGCGGCCACGCTCTATGGCGCCGGCGTCGGCTTCTTCATCGGCAACCTGGTGGCCGTAGCGGCCGGTGTGCTCTTCGCCCTCTATCCGGTAACCTCGCGCGTGGCCCGCGGCCTCAATGTTGCGATCTTCGCGCTGCCGCCGATCGCCATTTCACCCATACTCGTATTGACCCTCTCCGACATGGCGCCACGGATCGTGCTAGCCGCGCTGGGCTGCTATTTCGTCACCATGACGGCGACCGTCGTCGGGCTGACACAAGCCGATGCCCGGGCCGTCGACGTGGTGCGCGCCTATGGCGGCCGCAAGTGGGCGGCACTGCGCTTTGTACAGTGGCGCAGCGCGATGCCGACCATCCTTTCGGGTCTCCGTATCGCCGCGCCCAATGCAGTGCTGGGCTCCATTCTCGCCGAGTTCGGCGGTGGTGGCCGCTGGGGGCTAGGGGTCTATCTTCTGGGCTCCCTCGGCCGCGCCGAGCCGGACCGGCTCTGGGGTATCGGCCTTGTCGCCACCGGCATCGCGGCGCTTGCCTATTTTGCCTTCGCAGCGCTGGCGGGAGCCATCAATCGCGGCTCGCAGGCGGTGACGGTTCCCAGCGCTGTCCTCAGCGCCGGTGACAAGCCAAGGCCGGCCTGGCAGCAGGCGCTCATCCTCGCCGCGTCGGTGGCCTTGCCCTTTGCCCTCTGGTGGGTGCTGCTCGCGGTGTTGCGCGTGCCCTCGATGATCGCCAAGACGCCGCCCGGCCTGTTTGAGTACTTGTTTCTGTTGCCCAGCGCGCCGGTCGCGCAGGGCAAGCTGCTGGCGGCCCTGGCACAGACACTGCCGATGACGCTGATCGGCATGGTGCTCGGCCTCGCCCTGGCCTTCGCCTTGGCGCTGTCGTCGCAGATCTGGCCAGCCATCGTTCGCGCCTTCATGCCGGTTGCGCTGGTCACCCAGACCATGCCGCTGGTGGCACTGACGCCGCTCCTCGTCCTGATGCTGGGCCGCGGACCGGCGGTGATCCTCTGGATCACCGTTTCGGTCACGTTCTTTCCGGCCTTCGTCACCATGGCGCAGGGGCTGCTGCAGGTGCCGCGCGCCGCGCTCGAGGTGCCCAAGGCGTACGGCGCCGGCATCTACAAGCAGTTGCGGCTCGTGTCGGTGCCAGCCTCGCTGCCTTACCTTTTCGCCGCCACGCGGCTGACGGTGCCCCGCGCCCTGCTCGGCGTGATGATTGCCGAATGGCTGGCCACCGGCACCGGGTTGGGCAACCTGCTGAACCAGTCGCGCGGCTACATGGATTACGGAATGATCTGGGCGGTGGCCGTGGTCTCGGTGCTGATCTCGGTGCTGTTCTACCAGATCGTGGTGGTGGTCGAACGCCGGACCCTGGGTCGGCTCGGCATGGCCAGCGCGGAATGAAACTCCTGGAGCAATGCGATGACTGATGCGGTAGCCGAACACAAATCGGAAGTGCGCGAGCGAGTTTGGACCGAACTGCGCAAGGTGGCGGTCCCTGACAGCCGCTTCCATTTCGATTTCGGCGAGTTCATTGCCGATTTCCAGGGCGGCGACGTAGCCGTCAAGCGGCTGATCGCTCATCGCTACTATCAGCAGTCGAACTTTGTCTTCATCACCCCCGACAACTGTCTCGACCGGCTTCGGCTCAAGGCCCTGCAGGATGGCAAGACCGTGCTGATGACCACCTATTCGATCAAGCGCGGCTTCTGGTTGCTGGACCCCAAAGCCATCGACCCGAATCTCTACCTCTACGCCTCGACACTCGACGGTATGGAGCGCGTTGCCAAACCGGTCGATCTCGAGGCGATCCGGCAGTTGCCGCCGGTCGAGTACATGGTCACCGGAACCGGCGCCATTAACATGGAAGGCGTGCGCTTCGGGAAGGGCCACGGCTTCTTCGACGCGGAGTGGGGCATGCTCTACCAGCTCGGGCGCGTCACCACCGACACGCCGACCGCGGCCGTGGTGCACGACTGCCAGGTCCTGGACGAGAAGCTGACGCCGGCCGTTTTCGATACGGTCGCCGACGTCGTCTTCACGCCAACGCGGACCATCGAAGTGTCCGGCCCGCACAAGCCGACCGTGGGTATCCTCTGGGACGTGCTCGACCCACACATGTTCAAAACCATCCCACCGCTGCAGCAGCTCAAAGCAATGGGGCTGTAGAGTCTAGAGCGAAAGCGGGGCAGAGACGCTTCTGGCCGCAAAGCGGACCACGGCGACCCAAGACCTGTCCGCCACATCGTTCGATTTCCTAGACCGTTTCACGTTTAGGTTGCCGCGTATCCTGCGTTTGCGATGTAGTTTGCGCATTCGTCTGGCCCGATTGTCTGGACGAGTTTGCCGATGTGTCGCCAGGTGTCGTCGACGGATCGGCGCTGGGCCATGCGCATCCA
>CAMDAL010000085.1 GCA_945888565.1 Devosia equisanguinis
GAAACCTGGTCGAGCGATGCTTCTCAAAGCTCAAGCATAGCCGTCGCCTAGCCACACGTTACGATAAGACCGCCGATAGCTTCCTCGGCTTCGTTCTCGTTGCTTCAATCCGGTTGTGGGTCAGGCACTTTGTCCACACGACCTAGACCGTCGTCTATCCAGGCGAGCATTGCGGCACTCTCTGGCGGGACCGATGCAGCTACCATGCGCTCCACAAGTGCCTCCCTTGACACTTCGACGGGGAAGTATGGGCGGTCTCGACCAGTGCGGGCCAACTCCGCCAACTCCGGCATCGTGATGGCTTTGGGTCCAGTGATGTCGAGAGTACGCCGACCCGAAAATCCATCGGAAACGGCGAATGCTGCTGCGTCTGCACATTGTTGACGCGTCACATAGGCTACACCGGCTGCGCCCGCCGCATGGACGAAGCGACCATCGTGGTCGGCACGTTCAAGAAATTGCCGTGCCAGATCGTCATAAAAGGCGTTCCGCAAGATCGAGTAGCCAATGCTGCTCTCTTTGAGAATTGCCTCGGTCATTGCGTGATCGGCAGTCATCAGCGAAAGCGGGCTGCTGTCTGCCTTTAAGAACGACGTATAGACGATGTGACTGACGCCTGCGCCAATTGCTGCATCTATTGCAGCGCGATGTTGGCGGATACGTATGCCATCGGGACCTAAAGCGTTGGTGCTGATGAGGATAAGCCGGTCCACCCCAGCCATGGCCTGTTGAAGGCTCTCGACCTGATCGAAGTCTGCGAACCGCGGCTCCAGGTCGCTGGACATTCCTGCAAGTGCGTCGGGCGTCCGACTAAGCAGGACGAGCGGCTGTTTGGTGATTGAGCGCAGCGACCGGAGCACCATGCGGCCCAGCTTTCCGCTAGCGCCGGAAATAGCAATTGATGTCATTTGAAAACTCTTCTGACGATATGGACACGACAATGCACGCCCCGCAACGCGGTGGCCTCACTGTCAGCGATCAGTCAGAAGAAAACTCTTGGCACAGTGGTCTTATCGAATAGCCTTCGCCGCAGGTCAAGATCACCTGACCAACTGATCGGGTTGCACCTCCTCATGTCTGCTGTTGGGACTATCGATCTAGCGGCCATGTCCGAAATGGGGTCGGGAGCTGGCCTATGCCGACTCTGACAACGGCAGCTGTTTCCGCCCCCGGGTCCAAAAAGCTGCCGGTCAGCAACCGGCCGCACTTCTGCGGATAAGCCAGCTGCGACCAACGGCTCCATCTGAGGCGCTCACCAGACACGGTACACACAGCAAGAGGGTCAGGGGGTGAGCAACTCGTCAACTCACCCCTACTCGCTCACCACCGGAATTTCCCGCACCATCGCGCCAGTCTTGCCGTCAAAAATCCGCACGCTGGTCATCGGGCCGAGCCGGTAGGTGAGCGTCACCTGACCGTCGGCCGCCACGGCCGACACCACCTCTGCGCCCAGCGGAATCGACATCGAGGCGATCACGTAGTCGCCCTGCGGCGGCGCATCCGACTGCGACGTGCGGTAGACAACGGCGCCGCCAATGGCCATAAGGCCCAGCAGCAGCAGCGCGATCGACACGAAGAAGCTCTTTCGCGCCCGGCCGAGCACGGCGACCGCTTCCGGTGTCAGCTCAGGCGTCTTGGTTTTTTCTTCTTGAGGCTCGCTCATGCAGGACTTTTCCGGTGAGGAACAGGAATGGCTCGTTGCCGTCGATGCGGCCGAGGCCGGCAGCAGGCTTGATGTCGCGCTGGCCCGGGCCGTGCCGGTCTACTCGCGCAACCGGCTGAAGGACCTGATACTGGCCGGAGCCGTTACGATCAATGGCGTTGCGGTCACCCTGCCAAAATACAGTCTCAAGGAAGGCGACGAAATCCTGCTCCTCGCCCCCGAGCCGGTTGATGCCGACCCCGAGCCCGAGAACATCCCGCTCGATATCCTCTACGAGGACGATCAGCTGATCGTCATCAACAAGCCCGTCGGCATGGTCGTCCATCCCGCGCCCGGCAACTACACCGGCACGCTGGTCAACGCCCTGCTCTATCATTGCGGCGACAGCCTCAAGGGTATCGGCGGCGTCAAGCGGCCCGGCATCGTCCACCGCCTCGACAAGGACACGTCCGGCGTCATGCTCGCCGCAAAAACCGAGCACGCCCACAATCACCTTGCCGCCCAGTTTGCCGACCACGGCCGCACCGGACCGCTGCACCGGGCCTATCTCGCCTGGGCCTGGGGCCGCACCCAGCAGGCCCGCGGCACCGTCGAAGCGCCGCTTGGCCGCGATCCGGCCAACCGCCTGAAGCAGGCCATCCGCAAGGACGGGCGCGAGGCCATCACGCACTATACGGTCGAGGCGCGCTTCGGCGACGAGGGCTGGGATATCACCCGCATCAAGTGCGCGCTCGAGACCGGCCGCACCCACCAGATCCGCGTCCACATGGCCAATATCGGCCACCCGCTGGTCTCCGACCTGCTCTATGCCACCGGCTTCGCCACCAAGGTCAACCGCCTGCCCGAGGTACCGAAGGCCGCCATCGCCGCGCTGGGTCGACAGGCCCTGCACGCCGCCGAACTCGGCTTCGAGCATCCAACGACGGGGGAGGAAATGTTCTTCGAGGCGCCGCTGCCCGCCGACCTGCAGGCGCTGGAAGATGCCCTCGAACCCTACAACCTCGCCTACCCCCGCTGATCGCCTCACGAAATCGTAAGGTCGTGACAATGCAACCGTAAGGTCGCATCGGGCATTGATGTGGGGACGAAGTGGGTCTTATCAACTCGCGAAGTCGACCTATATAATGCGTATTGTCAGCAGTGTGCCGTTCAGGACTCGGCTGAAACTCTGCCCGTGCCACGGGGGAAAGACGAGGGTGCATCATGGCCCAGACCAATCTGCCTGTCCTGTCGAGTGAAGGCGGCCTCAGCCGCTATCTCCAGGAAATCCGCAAGTTTCCGATGCTTGAGCCTGACGAGGAATACATGCTCGCCAAGCGCTACAAGGAGCATCAGGACCCCGGCTCCGCCCAGCGGCTCATCACTTCGCACCTGCGGCTGGTCGCCAAGATCGCCATGGGCTATCGCGGCTACGGCCTGCCCATCTCCGAGGTCATCTCGGAAGGTAACGTCGGCCTCATGCATGCGGTGAAGCGGTTCGAGCCCGAAAAGGGGTTCCGCCTCGCCACCTACGCCATGTGGTGGATCCGTGCTGCGATCCAGGAATACGTCCTGCGCTCGTGGAGCCTCGTCAAGATCGGCACCACCGCAGCGCAGAAGCGCCTGTTCTTCAACCTGCGCAAGGTCAAGGGCCAGATCGCCGCCCTCGACGACGGCAACCTGCATCCCGACCAGATCAAGCAGATCGCCACCACGCTGCGCGTCTCCGAGGCCGACGTGGTCTCGATGAACCAGCGCCTTTCCGGCGACGCCTCGCTGAACGCCCCGATGCGGGCCGACGAAGGCGCCTCCGAGTGGCAGGACTGGCTGGCCGACGACACCCCTTCGGCCGAAACCACGCTCGGCGAGTCCGAGGAGTTCGCCGAGCGCATGGGCATGTTGACCAACGCCATGCAGGATCTGAACGACCGCGAAAAGGCCATCTTCCAGGCCCGCCGCTTGCGCGACGAGCCCGCTACTCTCGAAGAGCTGGCGCAGGAGTATAGTGTGAGTCGCGAGCGCATCCGGCAGATCGAGGTCCGCGCCTTCGAGAAGGTGCAGGAGGCGGTCCAGAAGGCCGCCAACAAGCCGCGCGAAGTGGTGTAAACACCGCTTACATCGCGGAGCAGGTCAATCCAGAAGGCGCCCGGCGGGCGCCTTCGTCGTTCAGAAACCGTTCATCGGCCATTCATACGGATGAACGCCGCCGCGGCTCCGCCAGCAGCTTGGCAATCAGCGGCATCAGGTAGTCCCGCGGCAGGATCAGCAGGAACGGGGCGTGCATCCCCTCCTCCGGCACGATGGTGAACGGCCCGGTCAGCGCTTCGTTCGAGGTCCCCGTCCGCACCCCCGGCGCCAGCTTCACCGCATCGAGCGGGTACTTCAGCCCGTCCGAGGTCCAGAACGTCACCGGCGCCAGCGGATGGATCGACACCCGGCCCCCCGGCGCCACTTCGAACGAGAACCGGTCGGTCAGCGCGACGGCCACATCCTCTTCATCCACAAGGATAATCTTCCGCCGCGCGGCGTAGCGCGTCACCGCGTCGAGCGCCGCCAGCGTGTGGTCGAACCGCTTGCCGGTCATCCCCAGCGCCACCGTCACCGGCGCCCGGGTGGAGTAGATCGCCTTCTCGAAATCGGTCGTTTCCTGCTCGGCAATCTGCATCAGCCGGGTCTTCCCCAGCCACTCATGCGGGGCCTTCAGCGAGTCGAAATCGCCCACGATCAGCTCCGGCTTCAGCCCGGCCGCGACGATCTGGTCCGCTCCGCCATCCGCCCCCACGAGGTGCCCGCCCGAGGCGTAGAGCTCCCGCAGCAGCTCGGCATCGAGGCTGCCCCCGCCGACGATGACCAGCAGGTCGGTGAAGGTTGCGACGTTTGTCTGGGGGGCGCGCGCTTGCACGGGAGGAGAACTCTGTCTATCTGTTGGTCGTCTCGCTGGGGTGCCACGGTTTACCGTGGCTGAGAGTTACCCATTGAACCTGAACCAGGTCATGCTGGCGGAGGGAGTCTGAGATGGCAATGGGTGCCCTCGGGCCCTCATACCATTGAGCGCCTCTTCAATCCACATGGCCGCAAACGGAAGGGAACGCTATGTCGTTCAAACACTTCGCGTTGGCGGCGGCACTGAGTGCCATCGCCTTTCCAACGCTCGCACAGGACAAGCCCGTCCTCACCGTCTACACCTATGACAGCTTCGCCGCCGAGTGGGGGCCCGGCCCGGCGCTGAAGGCCGGCTTCGAGACGACCTGCGGCTGCACGGTGAACTTCTCCGCCTTCGAGGATGCCATCTCCACCCTCCGCAAGGTGCAGCTCGAAGGCGCCACCTCGCCCGCCGACGTCGTCGTCGGCCTCGACACGGCCACCGCGCCCGAGGCCCGCAAGACCGGGCTGTTCGCCACCCACGATCTCACCCTGCCCACCCTCGCCATTGACTGGGCCGACCCCGAGTTCGTGCCCTTCGACTACGGCTACTTCGCCTTCGTCTACAACAAGGAGAAAACCCCTAACCCACCGAAGAGCTTCGAGGAACTGATCGCCCTGCCGCCGAGCTTCAAGATCGTGCTGCAGGACCCGCGCTCCTCCACCCCCGGCCTCGGCAACGTCATCTGGATCCGCACCGCCTATGGCGACCGCGCCCCGGAGATCTGGCAGGGGCTGAAGCCGCACATCCTGACGCTCTCCCGCGGCTGGTCCGAAGCCTACGGCCTGTTCCTCGATGGCCAGGCCGACATGGTGCTGAGCTACACCACCTCGCCCAGCTACCACGCCATCGCCGAGCAGGACGGCAAGTACGCCTATGCCGAGTTCACCGAAGGCTACGTGCCGCAGGTCGAAGTGGCCGGCGTGCTGAAGACCGCGAAGCAGCCGGAACTGGCGCGGCAGTTCCTCGCCTATCTCGTGACCCCCGAGGCGCAGGCCGACATCCCCACCACCAACTGGATGTACCCGGTGCTCGACATGGCCGACACCCTGCCGGCCGAGTTCGGCACGCCCCCCGCCAACGTCCTGAAGCTCGACGAGACCGTCCTCGACACCAGCCTCAAGGCCTGGGTGGACGAAGCCCTTGCCGCGCTCCAGTAGCCTTCCTCGAAGGCCGCTCCGGCTTGTCGCCGGGGCGGCCCTCGCCCTCAGCATCGCAGCGCTGGTCGTCCTGGTGCTCGTCTCGATCCTCCGCGCCGCCACCGGCGCGGCGGCATCGAGCGTCGATATCTGGCGCCTCGTCGTCATGACCTCGACCCAGGCGGCCCTCACCACCGTGTTGTCGCTCGCCGTTGGCATTGCTCTCGCCTGGGCCCTGAACCGCCTGCGCTTTCCCGGCCGCGACCTTATCGTCGGCCTCTTTGCCTCCGCCATCGTCACCCCCGGTCTGATCATCGCCTTCGGCCTCCTCGCCGTCTGGGGGCGCGCCGGCTGGGTCAACGCAGCCTCGCTCGCGCTCACCGGCCAGTCGCTCGAAGTGCCGATCTTCGGCCTCGGCGGCATCCTTGCCGCCCACGTCATCCTCGATGCCAGCTTCGCCGCGCGTATCCTCCTCGCCCGCCTCGACGCCATCCCCGAAGCCCGCCTCAAGATGGGCCAGAGCCTCGGCCTCGGCGCCCTGCAGCGCTTCACGGTCATCGACTGGCCGATGCTGGGCCCCACCTTGCCCGGCCTCGGCGCCATCATCTTCCTCCTCGCCTTCACCAGCTTCCCCATCGTGCTGCTGCTGGGCGGCGGCCCCGCCAACCAGACGCTGGAAGTGGCCATCTACGCCGCAGTCCGCCTCGATTTCGATCTGGCGGGGGCCGTGCAACTGGCTATCGTGCAGATCGCCATCTGCTCCGCCATCATTCTCGCCACCGCGGCCTTTGCCCCGGTATCCGCCGCCACGGGCCGCTCGCGTCCGCCCCGCTGGCGCGACGCCGGCTGGGTGCGCTCCGTGCAGTGGGCCATCCTTGCTGTCAGCATCGTCGGCTTCGCCCTGCCGCTCGTTGCCATCCTGGTCGACGGCATCGGCCCGGGCATCATCGAGCTTGCCCAGCGCGAGAGCTTCTGGCGCGCCCTCGTCACAAGCCTCGTCATCGGTACAGGCTCCGCCGCACTGACCTTGCTGCTGGCGCTGACCATCGGCATGGCCCGCGCCGCCACTGCCTCGCGCCTCGCCCGCACCGCCATCGGCGCGCCCGCCTATGCCTACCTTGCGGTCCCGGCCGTGGTGCTGTCGCTTGGTGCTTTCCTCCTCGTCCGCGACATGGGCCTGCTGCCGGAATTCGCCGCCCCGGTGGTGGTGCTCGTCGCCAATGCCCTCCTTTCGCTGCCCTTCGCCCTGGCCACCCTGGCCCCGCCGCTCGAAGCTGTCGCCGCCAGCCGCGGCAAGCTCATCCGCTCCCTCGGGCTTGGCGGCTGGAGCCAGTTCCGCGATGTCGAGTGGCCGCTGCTCTCGCGCGACGCAGGCGTGGTCGTCGCCCTCAGCTTCTGTTTCTCGCTCGGCGATCTCGGCGTCGTCGCGCTGTTCGGTACGGAGGATTTTACCACCCTGCCACTCGCCATGTACCGGGCGCTGGGCGCCTATCGCAGCAATGACGCCGCCACCATCGCGGCGCTGATGCTGCTGCTGACCATCGCCGCCTTCACCCTGCTGCCGCGGCTCTTCGGAGGATCGTCTGATACTGCACGCTGACCGTCTCGCCTTCGCCCATCCCGGCGCCGCCCTGCGCTACGAGTTCAGCTTCACCGCTGTGCCGGGCGAGATCACCGCCATCAGCGGCCAGTCCGGTTCGGGTAAATCAACCCTGCTCGACCTCGTCGCCGGCTTCCTCACCCCATCGGGCGGCGCGCTGACCCTCGATGATCGCAACCTGCTGCCGCTGCCTCCGGAACAGCGGCCTGTCTCGATCCTGTTCCAGTCCGAAACCCTGTTCGATCACCTCAGCGCCGCCCGCAACCTCGCCCTCGGCCTGCCGTCCGGCATGCCGGCGGCCGAGGCCAGGGCGCGCATCGCTGCCGCCCTCGTCGAAGTCGGCCTGCCGGGCATCGAGAACCAGCGCGCCGCGACCCTCTCCGGCGGCGAGAAGCAACGCGTCGCCCTCGCCCGCACCCTGCTGCGCGATCGTCCGGTCCTGCTGCTCGACGAACCCTTCTCCGCCCTCGACGACAGCACGCGCGGCACCATGCGCGATCTGGTGCGCGGCCTCACCGAGCGCCACGGCTGGATCACCGTGCTGGTCAGTCATCATGCCGACGACATCGAAGCCCTCGCCGCCCGCCGCTACCGGCTCGCGGAGGGACATCTGGTCGAACAGGCGATCTGAAGAGGACCGCCTCTGTCCCAAAACCAAAAAGGCCCCGGACACTGCCGGGGCCTTCAAATTCTTGCTGTATCGACGCTTACTGCGCCGAAGCCTCACGCGGCTCGGTCCATACCCCGACCACCTCGTTGAACAGCGACACCGCCGCCGGGTCCTTCTCGAGAGTGATGATGGCGCGCTTGCCGGTGGCATAGATCAGCGCCAGATCCATGTACTTGCGCGACATCAGCAACCGGCTGTTGGCCGTGATATCCTCCGGCGAGGCACTGAGCGCGAACAGGAAGGAGTTGCCCACGACGCGGGCCGAAGCACCGACCAGCGGCGTGCCCTGCACCAGTTCCTCGTTCTTCAGCAGCACCCCGGGCAGGCCCGCGATCGAGCCGCCGATGAAGCTGTCGCTGACCTTGAAGTTGACTTCCATCAGGTGGCTTGCCGGCAGGCTGGCATCCGAATTCTTGCGGATCAGCACATCGACGGCCAGGTTGCGGGCCGGGATCGACGCCTTGCCGATCAGCGTCGGCAGGCCCATCTCATCTGTGCCCTTGGTCCATTCGATCGAACCCGAGAACGGCACCGCGCCGGTCTTGCCGCTATCCGATGCTTCAAGCAGCAGCGACTGGCCACCCACCGTAACGGCGGGATCGAGCTTTGCCACTTCGGCTTCGGCACTGCCCGGCAAAGGCGCACTGTCCAGTCGCTCTTCAGCCGGCGCGGGCACCAGCGGCAACGCCTGCGTCTCGGCTACGGCCGGCGTCGTCGCGTCCAGCCGGTCGTCGGGCGTCAGTTCGGCAGCCGGCGCCTCGGTCTCGGCCGGGGTGTCGGTGTTGCCGGGGCCGGTGACCGGCGTCTCGACCGTTCCACCGCCCACTGGCGCCACGACTGCCTGCTCGGTCACCGGAGCGGCGCGTCCGAACATCTGGTCGAGGTTGATGAACCCCTCGCGCCAGGCCCAGAACCCCGCACCACCGGCACCCAGCAGCAGCACCACGAATACGATCAGGAACACCGTTACAGCGCCCATGCCGCCGCGACGATCGCCTTCGTCACGGGCCTTGGGGAACGCCGGCTCTGCCTCGCGGCGCGGTCCACCCTGCCGGGCGTTCTTTGCGAATGCAGACGGCTTCATCGGCTTGCCGGTATTGCGGCCACCGGGCGGCACCGCAGGCGCATCGGCACGCAGCATGCCGTTGGCGAACCCGTTCTTGTGCGGCGGTGGCGCCTCTTCGTCCTCGTCCTCGACCTCGGGCAGCGCGTGCATCGCCCCGTTGATCTCGGGCTCGTCCTCGAACTCCCCGCGCGCCTCACGGTCTAGCGTGGCAATGGCGCGGTCGATCGAATCCTGCGGATCGAGCGCCTGCTGCGGCTCGACCTCGACTTCGCGGACCGCCGACATGGCGGCCGGTATCGGCTGCGAGGCAAACAGCGCCGCAGGTTCTGCCATCATCTGCCGGGCAACCGCCTGGCCACCGCGGCCTGCGGGCTCCAGCCGGGGCGCGGCCGCGACAGACTCACGCCGGGGCGTCAGTTCCGGCCCGCGGGTCGCGCCACCGATCGGGGCACCGAACGCGGTCGATCCGGTCCGGCTCTTGGCCGCCTCGGCGCGGGCAACAATTGAAGGCAGCGGACGGCCAGGCTTGCCGCTGGTGCGCATCGGCATCGGCGGGGGCGGAGCGGGCAGCTCCTCCTCTTCCTCTTCCAGCTCTGGTTCCTCGAACATCGGGGGCGGCGGCGCGGCGGCGCGAGTTGGCGCAGCAACCTGAGGGCGCGCCGGGCTCGGGACGAGCTTGGGCACCGGCTTGCCCATCGGCTTGCCTTCCGGCCTCACGACGGAGCGTTTCGCTTCCACCGGTGCCGGCTCGGGCTCTGCATTGGCGGCGGCGATGATCTCTTCGATGCTGCCGCCCGGCGGCAGCGGCTTCGGCGGCTCCTTGATGGAACCGCCCGTCACGGTCTTTGCCACCGGACGCGCCACCGAGGTCGGTGCCTTCTTGGCCGGCGGTTCGAAGTAGACCGGCGGCGGCGGCGGCGCCTCTTCCTTCGACGAACCGAGCCCCGCGATCACCGCCTCACTGGCTTCCTGCTCGACCTGGCGAATGCAGTCTTCGAGCTGGAGACGGTGCGCAGTGATGTCCCGGGCAGCGAGCGGCGGATTGATGGCGCGCAGCTGGCCGACGAGGGCGGCGCGCGCCTTCTCGTAGACCGCGCGGCGCGCGGCGCCGTTGTTCTCGGGCAGAGCTTCGACCGCCCTACGTAACAGCTCTTTGTAGTCCGCCATTCGTTACACGATATCCGTGATTTGGAGCCTTTTTAGCAAAAAAACTCAGTCTTGGAACGGGTCCTGCACCAATATGGTATCCAGGCGCTCGGGGCTCGTGGACAGCATGGCCACCGGTGCGCCGATCAACTCCTCGATGTACCTGACGTATTTCACCGCCTGTGCCGGAAGTTCGGACCAGCTTCTTGCCCCAGCCGTTGTCTCCGACCAGCCCTCAAGGGTCTCGAAAATCGGCTTAACAGCGGCTTGTGCTCCCATTGAGGCAGGCAAGTAGTCAATTTTTTGACCGTCGAGTTCATACCCGACGCAAACTTTGATCTCTTTGAGGCCGTCGAGAACATCCAGTTTCGTGAGGGCGATGCCGTTTATCCCCGACGTTTTCACTGTCTGGCGCACAAGGACCGAGTCGAACCACCCGCAACGGCGCGGCCGGCCGGTGTTGACGCCCACTTCCTTGCCCACCGTCGAGAGGTGCCGGCCGATGTCATCGAACAATTCGCACGGGAACGGCCCCTCCCCGACTCGGGTCGTGTAGGCCTTGGTGATGCCCAGCGTGTAGCCGATCGCCGTCGGGCCGAGGCCCGAGCCGGCCGCCGCCTGCCCCGCCACCGTGTTCGACGAGGTGACGAACGGATAGGTGCCGTGGTCGTTGTCGAGCAACGCGCCCTGCGCCCCCTCGAACAGGATGCGCGAGCCGCCCTTGCGATGCGTATCGAGCAGGTCCCAGACCCGGGCCACATAGGGCTGGATTTTGTCCGCCACCGATGTCAGTTCATCATACAGCGACTGGGCGCTGATCTCGGCCATGCCCATGCCGCGCCGCAGTGCGTTGTGGTGGGAGAGCAGCCGCTCGATCTTCGGCATCAGCGTCTCGGGCTCGGCGAGGTCGCAGACGCGGATGGCGCGGCGGCCGACCTTGTCCTCGTAGGCCGGGCCGATACCGCGCTTGGTGGTGCCGATCTTCAGCCCGGAATTGGCGTTCTCGCGCACGGCGTCGAGTTCGCGGTGCAGCGACAGGATCAGCGGCGCGTTGTCGGCGATCTTCAGGATGTCCGGGGTGATCTTCACCCCCTGCGACGTCAGCTTCTCGACCTCGGCCACGAAGTGGTGCGGATCGACGACGACGCCGTTGCCGATCACGCTGAGCTTGCCGCGCACCAGCCCCGAGGGCAGCAGCGCCAGCTTGTAGCTCACCCCGTCGATCACCAGTGTATGGCCGGCATTATGGCCGCCCTGGTAGCGCACCACCACGTCGGCCCGCTCCGAAAGCCAGTCGACGATCTTGCCCTTGCCTTCGTCACCCCACTGGCTGCCGACGACGATCACATTTGCCATTTACGCGTAAAGCCCCATCCGGGAGCGCCGGCCCCGCAGCCCGCACTCGATTGCAAAGAAGGGCAACACCGGCGCCAAGCACCAGCAATTGCGGATGTCCCATACGCCAGTCTCGGCCGGATGACAAATCCGCAGAGGCATCCGAAGCACCGGTTCCACCGATTCTGACTGGGACGTTCAGCCGCGTTTCGCCATGACGGACCAACAAGCCGCGCCGCCTGGGGGGCGTCTCAGGACACCAGACACATGGACAAGCGTCTTTCTATCGAAGATCAGATCGAGATGTTGGGCTCGATGATCCGGGGCCGCGTCATCGCTCCGCACGACTCCGAATACCATGCCGGTGGGCGGCCTATCCCTCGGCTACCGGCGGCCGACTGGCCAGCATCAGGCATCGCTACGACCCCGAGAACGACTCCGGTCCAACACCAATATCGCGCCGGCAGCCTGATCGGGCTGGCATCGCGAGCCGAATGGGACAATAACACTGACGCGGAGCCGCATCCTGGCCCCGCGTCACATCACTGACCGATGCCCAGTACCAGCACTTCGCCGTTCTCCCGTGCCTTCGACGCGGTGATGAGCCGGCCCTATCTCATCCTGATCGTCTGCAACCTGTTCTGGGGTGGCAATACGGTCGCCGCCAAGCTGGCCGTCGGTCATATCGACGCGTACTCGCTCACCATCCTGCGCTGGGTCGGCGCCCTGATCCTGGTGCTGCCCTTCGCGATTCGGCCGCTGCAGCGCGACTGGCCGGTGATCCGCACCCGCTGGTGGCTCTACCTGCTCTATGGCGCCGTCGGCTTCACCAGCTTCAACATGCTGATGTACATCGCCGCCCACTACACCTCGGGCGTCAACGCCTCGCTTGAGCAGGTCGCGGTCAACATCTTCGTCCTGCTGCTGAACTTCACCCTGTTCCGCCTGAAGGTGCACCCGCTGCAACTCGTCGGCGTCGCGGTCACCATCCTGGGCGTCGCGCTGATCGCCACCCACGGCGACCTCGGCCGCATCCTCAAGCTTGACGTGAACTTCGGCGACGCGCTGGTGATCATCGCCTGCTTCGTCTACGCCGCCTACTCGATCGCGCTCCGCTGGCGGCCGCAGACCAACTGGCTAAGCTTCATGGTCGCGACC
>CAMDAL010000086.1 GCA_945888565.1 Devosia equisanguinis
CGAGCGCTTTGGCCTCGCCGAGGCGGTGTTCACACCGATGTTCGTCCGCTTCTCATTCCTCGACTACTTCGAAGCCTTCGAGCTCCCGGAACAGGGTTATGCGCGGGTGAAACGCTGGCGCGCCGCCTGTGTGGCTCACCCTGCGGCCCAGCAGGTGAGCGCCGAGGAAGTGGTGAAAGCTTACTACGACTATGCACGCGGATCGGGCAATGGCGCCCTGCCGGAAGGCCGCACGCGCTCAAGCTTCGTGTTCGAGCCGAACTGGCGCTCTCGCCCCTGGCCGCCAAAGGACAAGTACGGACCGGGCGCGACCGATGAAGAACTGGGGCTTCTGCCTTGAGGCGGGGAGCGAGGGCGTTCCCGCCCTATTCAGCTAACCCCACCGCGTCCTCAAGATAGTGCTTGCGGATGCCGAAATACGCCTTGGCGTCCTTGAACTTCCTCAGCTGCCCCTCATCCCTGCCCCGCTTCGTCTTCTGGGCGACGATCAGGACGTTTTTCGGCGTGTGTTCGGTGCCGATGAACTCGAAGACCTTGGTCGAGTAGCCGTAATATTCGAGGATCATGGCGCGCATGGCGTCGGTGACCATTTCGGCTTCGCGTTCCATGAAGATGCCATGGCGGAGGACGAAGTCGAGGTCGGTCTGGTGGTTGGCTGTCTCCATTTCGCGGCGGATCTGCTTGTGGCAGCAGGGCGCGACGACGATCAGTTCGGACCCGGCTTCGATGCCCTTGGCGATGGCGTCGTCGGTGGCGGTGTCGCAGGCGTGGAGCGCGATCAGCACGTCGGCGCCGGTCGAATCGAAGTTCTCGATGCTGCCGGCGGCAAAGCTCAGGTGATCGAGCTGCGAGCGGCCGGCGATGTCGTTGCAGAGCTTGACCAGTTCGTCGCGGAACTCGACGCCCACCACCTCGGTCTCGCGCTTCAGCGTGTTGGCGACGTAATCGGCGACCGCGAAGGTCAGGTAGCCCTTGCCGGCGCCCATATCGAGGATGCGGCGCATGCGCTCGGCCGGGATCGCCTTGAGCAACGGGGCGAGGATTTCAACGTAGCGGTTGATCTGGCGGAACTTGTCGCCGGAATTCTTCAACACGTTGCCGTCGGCGTCGGTGACACCCAGTTCCGCCAGGTAGGGCTTGCCGCCCGCCGGGATCAGCCGCTTCTTGGTCCGGTCATGCTCAAGGGTGGGTGCGCCCTTGGATGAGGCCTGCATGCGGTTGAGCTTGGGCGCCTTGCCCTGCGTATCGTAGAGCAGGTCGAAGCCGGTGGTGTAGAGAAAGCCCTGGCGGAAACCGGTGGTGAGCAGCTTTCTGAGCTGGCCGACGGCGCCGCCCGGCGGATGGTTCTGGATCAGGTCGCGCGTTTCGTGGTGCAGCGTGAAGCCAAGCTTCAATTCGCCGCGGATGGTGACGGGCTTTATGTCGATGCTCTTCAGCGTCTCGTCGGCGCCAAACGGGTTGCGTAGCGACAGGCGCACGAAGGTGCCGTCGGCAATGGCGGTGTCGAGTTCGGCGAGGAACTGGTCGAGCTTGGGAAGGGTCTGGTCCATGGCGGACATATAGGCCTTGCCTGCGCCACGCGCCACTGCAACGACCGTAGAAGAGGGCTTGCGCAGCGAGACGCGCGGCGCAAGCCACCGGAACGCTCAACTTGCGGGGCGAAGGCCAACCGGCCCGATCCGCCAGGCAGGCACGACAATGCCGAGCATCAGCACAGTGTTGAGGGCAACATTGATCGGCGCGCCGGCGGCGAGCGAGCCGGTGCTGTCGACGAAGAACCACGCCAGCATGCCCCAGACCAGCATGGTCCGCGCCAGCATTGGATCAGCGGGTAGCAGTCGCGTCACCACCAGCCAAAGCATCACCCCCCAGCCCACCATGACCCCGCCGCTGATCGCGGCCAGCAGCCGCGCTTCGTTTGCCGCCAGTGCTTCGGCGCCATCGAGCGGCCAGAAGATCAGGTCCGCGAACCAGGCCATGACACCGGCCGTCGACGGATGGGCGCCCAGTGCCACAAAGAGGCGAAGCCGATGATGAACAGGCTTATGAAGCCGAGCCAGCGTTGGGTGAAGTCGCGTGTCATGTGAGTATCCTTGTTCTGCACCGGGCCAGCATTGGTCGCCCGTCGTTGGCTATCAATTCCCTCGGAGGGAAGTGACCTCCGTCGCGCTTGCTGGCATGTGAGGGAGGTGGAGGTCCTGATGACCAGCAGATTCGGCGCCCAGCTCAAGCTCTGGCGCGGCAAGCGACGGATGAGCCAGTTGCAGCTGGCGCTGGTTGCCGACGTCTCCCCGCGCCACCTCGCCTTTCTCGAAACCGGCCGCTCCCGACCGAGCCGGGCCATGGTCCTGAGGCTGGGCGAAGCGCTCGAACTGCCGCTGGGCGAGCGCAACCAGTTGCTCGACACGGCGGGCTTCCGCGCCGCCTATGGCAAGAGGCCGCTGGACAGCGCAGCGATGGCGCCCTTCCGTCGCGCCATTGCCCATGTGATCCAGGGACATGACCCCTTCCCGGCCTTCGTTTTCGACCGGCACTGGCAAGTCCTCGATGCCAATACCGCCGGTCGGGTCATGCTGGGCGCGCTGGGTCTGACGCTGGGCCAGAGTTTTCTTGCCCTGTTGCTCGAGCCTGGCCGCGGAGCCGAACTGGTGGAGAACTGGCCGGAGGTCGCTGCCCACCTCGCCGCCCGCTTTCGCCTGGAAAGCACACATCTGGGCGGCGATCCGACGCTAGAGGCCGCGGCGTCTGGCCTCACCCTGGGGCTCGAGCCTTCCGGCGGGCCAGACGGCGATCTACCACCTGTGGTTCCTGTGCGGTTTCGCTTCGGCGGCCACGTCTATCCGATGTTCTCGACCATCGCCCAGTTCGGCACGGCCGAGGACATTGTGCTGGCAGACATCAAGATTGAGCTGTTCTTTCCCGCCGACGATGCGACCGAGATGCTCTTCCGAACCATGACGGGCTGACACCCTCCAGACCTGTTGCCAAACTACGCGGCGGCTACTCCGCCGGTTCGTCGATCTTGCCCAGCACGTCCTTCACCTTGGTGTTGATCTGGTCGAGCGAGTAGGGCTTGGGGAGGAATTCGACGCTCTGGTCGTCGGCGATGCCCTCGCGGGCCGTCTCCTCGGCGTAGCCTGAGACGAAGATGACCTTCAGGTTGGGCAGGCGCTCGCGAACCTTGATCAGCAGCGCCGGGCCGTCCATCTCGGGCATGACGACGTCGGAGATCATCAGGTCGAGCTTCCAGTCCATGTCGTCGAGCACGTCGAGCGCCTCGTCGCCGGAATCGGCCTCGAACACCTCGTAGCCGGTGGTACGCAGCGCCCGAGCCGAGAAGGCGCGGACCGCGTCCTCGTCCTCGACCAGCAGGATGCGCTCGTGGCCGGTAAGGTCCTTGACCGGCGCCGCCACCAGCTTGACCGGCGCTTCGTTCTCGGTGGGGATGTGGCGCGGCAGGAAGATGCGGAAGGTCGTGCCCTTGCCGACCACCGAGTCGAGATAGATGAAGCCCGACGACTGCTTGACGATGCCGTAGACGGTGGAGAGGCCGAGGCCGGTGCCCTTGCCAAGTTCCTTGGTGGAGAAGAACGGCTCGAAGATCTTTTCGAGGATTTCGGGCGGCATGCCGGTCCCGGTATCCTCGACCTCGATCAGCACATACTCGGCGGCGGGCATGCCGGTGTAAGTGTAGGTCGCAGCCTCAGTCTCGGTGACGTTGCGGGTCCTGAGCGTGATCGCGCCGCCATTCGGCATAGCGTCACGGGCGTTGACGACAAGGTTGACCACCACCTGCTCGAGCTGCACGAGGTCGGCCTTCACCGGCCACACGGTGCTGGCGTGCTCGACGCCGAGCGTGATCTGCTCGCCGATCAGGCGCTTCAGCAGCACCGTCAGGTCGTCGATATGGCCCGGGACTTCGAGCACCTGCGGACGAAGCGTCTGGCGGCGCGAGAAGGCGAGCAGCTGGCGGGTGAGGCCGGCCGCGCGGTTGGCGCTGTTCTTGATCGACATCAGGTCGGCGAAGCTGGGATCGCCCGGCTTGTGCTTGAGCAGCAGCAGATCGGCAAAGCCGATGATCGCGGTGAGCACGTTGTTGAAATCGTGCGCCACGCCGCCGGCGAGCTGGCCCACGGCCTGCATCTTCTGCCCCTGGGCGAACTGCGCCTCGAGCTTGCGCTGCTCGGTCATGTCGAGGGCATAGACGTTGACGTGCTCGGGCGAGCCGGCAACTTCCTCGGAGCCGGAGATATAGAGCCGCACGGCTTGGTCGCCGCCTGAGGCGAGTGCGGCATCGACCGGATCGATCTCCGACTTGCCGCCGATGGCCGAGGCGACCGCCCTGGCGAAGGCGTCGCGGCTCCCATCGGCGATCAGTTCGGCCATCGGCTTGAGGTCGATCGACTGCTCCGACCCGGTCCAGCCGAAGATGCGGCTGAACGGGGCGTTGGTGCGGACAATGCGGCCAGCCTTGTCGAGCGTGGCAATGGCGAAAGGCGTGTCGTTGAAGAAGCGGGAGAAGCGGACTTCGGAGGCGCGCAGCGCTTCCTCGTTGTCGGTGCCCTGGCGGCGATCGAGCACCAGGGTGCGGGTTTCGCCGAGCTTGTCGTCGGCGAGGCGGGCGGCGCGGTGCATCAGGCGCACGGGGAAGCTGGTGCCGTTGCGGCGGACGAGGTCGATATCGATGATCTCGGTGCGGATCTCGCCATCCGCCCTGCCCCGCATCAGAAGGCTCGCGCCATCGCCACGGATCACGTCATCGAGTCGAATCGAGGCACTCTCGAACTCGGCGAGATCGTAGCCCAGCCAGTCGGCGAGGGTGGAGTTGAGATACTGGATGCGGCCGGCAGCGTCGGCGGAGAAGAAGCCGGCGGGGGCGTGATCGAGATAGTCGATGGCGCGCTGCAGCTCGGCAAAGGCGTTGTCCTGCCGCTCGCGGTCGCGGGTGATGTCCTCGACCGTCCAGGACACCAGCGGGCGGCCGGCGCCGTCGATCTCGGGGAGCGCGCGAACGCCGACGCGATACCAGAACGGCTTGCTCGACCCACCGGCCGAACCGCCGAGGCCGCCGATGATGCGGATATCCTCGCTGGCGGGGCGGCCGTCGCGGGCGGCGCGTGTCAGGCGGTAGATCGCTTCGCTCGCCTCGGGCTCGCCGGCAAAGAGGCGCGGCACCGAAACGGGCACGGCGTCGTTCAGCGCCCCCGGAAACTCGCCATAGGTGGCGTTGACGTAGCTGATCTTGCCTTCTCGGTCGGTGACGAGCGCGCCGAACGGCAGGCTGTCGACCACGGCGCGCGACAGCGTCCGGTCATCGCCGACCGAGCCGAAGCGGAACAACCCGGCGGCGAGCGCGAACAGCGAGAACACGCCGACGACGGCCAGGAGGCCGAGGAAGACCAGAATGAGATCGGGCGGAATCTGGTCGCCCAGCGTCGACAGCAGCACCGCCACGACGATGAAGAAGGCCGCAAGCGCCACCACCCGCCACAGCCCGGCAGTGCTGCGCGGACGGCTCAGGAGCGGGTTCGGATAGTTGTCCTCATCGAGTGGCAATGGTGCCATGCCTTGCGCTTGCCCCCGGGGCGACCTGATCCCCGGAACGACTGGGACCATGAAGTATCCGGCCAACGAATCAGCCGCGCCTTCAGGTCTAGCAAAAGGGCTTGGCGCTTGGGTAGCGCCAATGGCGTTTTCCAGATGCGCAGCAGGCGCCAGTGTGGCGGGATTGGGACGGACGCGTCAGCTCACCCGACCCGGACTACTCGGGCTTGGCCTCGGTGGTATCGGCGGCAGCGGCAACGCCTTCGGCCGCGAGGCGGGCGGCGCGCCGCTTCTCGATCCATTTCACCGACAGGATCGACAGCTCGTAGAGCAGGTACATCGGCACCGCGAGGCCGATCTGCGAGACCGGATCGGGCGGCGTGATGAAGGCGGCGAAGATCAGGATGCCAACGATGGCGTAACGGCGGCCCTTGGCCAGTGACTTGGAGGAGATGAGCTCGATCTGGGCCAGCAGCGTCAGCACCACGGGCAGCTGGAAGCAGATGCCGAAGGCGAGGATAAGCGTCATGGCGAGGCCGAGATACTCGCTGATCTTCACCAGCATCTCGATGTCCTCGGTCTGCATGCCGAGGAAGAAGCCCAGCGCCATCGGCAGCACGGCGTAATAGACTAGCAGACCGCCGGAAAAGAAGAACACCGGCGTCGCGATCAGGTACGGCACAAAGGCGTACCGCTCCTTCTTGTAGAGCCCCGGCGCGACAAAGCCGTAGACCTCGACGGCAAGATAGGGAAATCCCGCGAAGATGGCGGCGAAAAACGCCACGTTGAGCTGGGTAAAAAACAGCTCCTGCGGCGCGGTGTAGATGACGCGGAAGCTCTCGAACACCTTGTCCGGATGCTGGCCGACGAAGCTGTTGTAAGCGTTGCGATAGGGCTCGATCAGGAAGCCCAGGATCGGCTGCGAGAAGATGAAAAAGAAGACGAGCAGCCCGAACAGCACGATGATCGAGCGGATCAGTCGCGTCCGCAACTCGACCAGGTGGTCCATCAGCGGCGCTTCGCTGCCAGCAAGTTCATCCTTGGTGGCAGTGGCTGGCGCAGCGAGTTTGGGCTGTTCGGCCATGGCTTAGGGTTTCTCGTCCGCAGCGGGCTTTTTCGCCGTAGGCTTGGTGGCCGCAGGCTTCTTGCGGGCGGGCTTGTCAGCCGGGGTATCGGCCGGAGCGACGGCGGCAACTGCCTTGCGCGCGCGCGGCCTGGGTGCGATCGCCTCGACTGGAGCAGGTGACTCGATCGGCTTCTTCGCTCGGGCTGGCTTGGCCGGCGGAATGTCTTCGACGGCAACCGGAGTCGACACCGCTGGCGCAGCGACTTTCGGCGCCCGCGCTGCACGGACCCGGACCGGCTTGGTTTCGGGAGGCGCCGGGCTCTCGGCGGAGGTCGACGGGGTGGCAGGCTCGGCCGCCCTGGCGGCTTCGGCTGCCTTGAACTTCGCTGCGGCTTCGGGCGTGAGCGGGTTTGCGGGACCCTTCAGCGCCGCCGCGGCGGGAGCCATGCCCGCTGCGGCCTTGATCTCGTCCACCACGCTTTCCGCATTCGGGTCGGCCGGCTTTAGGGCGCCGGAGGGCTGCACTTCGCCAGTTGCGGTTGTGGTGTTGAATTCCTTGCGGATGGCGTCAGCAGTCGCCTTCAGCGGCGCCGTCACCGAGTTGCGCAGGTTGGCGATCTCGTTGATGCCGGTGGTCTTGTTCAGCTCACGCTGAAAATCAGACCCCATCCGCCGAATCGTGGCAGCAAACTTGCCGATGCGGTTCATCACCGTCGGCAGTTCCTTGGGGCCGATGACGACAAGCGCCACGATCCCGATGAGGAGCATTTCGGTCCAGCCGAAGCCGAGCATGGTCTAGGTCGAGCTCCGATACAGCCGATGTGGTGCCTGAACGATCAGGCGTCCTTCTTTTCGGGCTGGGCGGCAGGCTCAGCGGTCGTCGCCGACGCGTTGATCTGCGGCGCGGGCTTGTCCTCGTCGCGCATACCCTTCTGGAACGACTTGATACCGGAAGCGACTTCGCCCATCAGCCCGGCAATTTTGCCGCGGCCGAACAGCAGGACGACGACGACGGCGACGATAAGGATGCCCCAAATGCCTGGCGCGTGCATGGCTAGTCTCCGACAAATGCGTAACGCAGCTACTACCACGCAGAAATAGGTTCAATCGAAGGCAAACACAAGGGCGCGTTCCTCACCTCCGGGTGAAAGGTGGCGGGGATCAGTCTTCCGCGTCCCCGGCATCCCCATCGTCGAGCGGGTCTTCGTCGTCGCGCAGCGGGCCGTCGAAGGGCAAAGGCACCTGGAAACTGGGCGGCAGCCGCGAGGACAGCAGCCCTGCCCCCTTCAGCTCTTCCAGCCCCGGCAGGTCCGCCAGCGATTCGAGGCCGAAATGGTCGAGGAAGGCGTCGGTGGTGCCGTAGGTGACGGGGCGGCCCGGCGTCCGGCGGCGGCCACGCAGGCGCACCCAGCCGGTTTGCATCAGCACATCGAACGTGCCACCGCCGGACGCGACGCCCCGCACCTCCTCCACCTCGGCCCGCGTCGTGGGCTGGTGGTAGGCGATGATCGCCAGCACTTCGAGCGCAGCGCGGCTGAGCTGCCGGCTTTCGGTCTCCTCGCGGCGCAGCAGGAACTGTAGGTCGTCGGCGGTGCGGAAGGCCCAGCCATCGCCCCGGCGCACCAGGTTGACGCCGCGCCCACGATAGCGCGCCTCCAGTTGCTCGAGCAGCAGGGGCACGTCGGCCCCCTGCCCCAGGTGCGGCGCGATCTCGGCCAGCGTCAGCGGCCCGGCCGAGGCGAACAGCACAGCCTCGAGGATGCGCAGGTTGCGCTCGGCGATCTCGGCCCGCTCGTCGCCGAGTTCGGCGTCGGTGCCGAAGAAAGGTCCAACGGTTTCGCTCATGGCGTCGTCTCGTCTCGTGGCCGACGCCGCATCAGCAGCGGCCCGAAGGTCAGGGTCTGGCGCAGTTCGATCTGTCCCTGGCGGGCGAGCTCGAGGCTGGAGGCAAAGGTGGAGGCGGTCGCGGTCTTCCGCTGCTCGGGCGCCGCCAGGTAGCGGTCGAGATAGGCGTCGAGCGGCACCCAGTCCATGCTCTCGCCGATCAGCCGGGCGAGAACCTCCCGCGCCTCGGCCAGCGACCAGACATTGCGCTCGAACAGCTGGTAGTCCTGCGGCTCGGCCTTCTCGCGCTGCGTCGCATAGGCCTTGAGCAGGTCATAGAGCGACGCCTCCCACAGGTTGCGCCGCTCGATCCGCACCGGCTCCGGCGCACCGCGGGCGAACACCGCGCGTCCGAGGCGTGGCAGGTTGACCAGTTGCATCGCCGCCTTGCGCATGGCCTCGAGCCGCTTCAGCCGGAACTGCAGCAGCGCCGCCATCATCTCACCCGACGGCTCGTCGTCGCTGGGCGCGGCCGGCACCATCAGCCGGCTCTTGAGGTAGGCGAGCCACGCCGCCATCACGAGATAGTCAGCGGCGATCTCGATGCGCTTCTCGCGCACCGTCTCGATGAAGCTCAGGTACTGCTCGGCGAGCGCCAGGACGGAAATGCGCGCCAAGTCTACCTTCTGGCGGCGCGCCAGGTCGAGCAGCAGGTCGAGGGGACCTTCATAGCCGTTGACCTCGACATACAGCACCTCGTCATCGTCGGGGCGCTGTTCAACCAGCCAGGTGTCGGGGATGTCGCTCATCGGCCGCGAACTTCGCCCCTGAGGGCGAAGTCCGTCAAGCGAAGGGTTGGGCCGTCAACCGTTGATCGCTACGCACTCGGTGCCGTTCGCCTTGAGGCTGGCGCAGGTCTGCGTCGCCTCGGAGAACGAACCCGTGGGCAGCACAACGCGATACCAGATACCCCTGGCGCCCAGGTCAACCTGCCGGATTTCGAGGGTGCGGCCGTTGAGGACGCCCGACAGGCGGTTCTGCGTGGTCCGCAGCGACGACTGTGCGTCGGCGCTGGTCGGCTGCGAGGACAGCTGCACATAGGCACCACCGGCGCTGGATACAGCCGGTGCAGCCGGCGCGGCCACAGCGACATCGCCGCCGGTCAGGTCGACCGGGCCGTTGGAGGTTGCCGCGGCGGCGACCTGCTGGTTGGTACCACCGCCGAGGACCGAACGATTGGCCGGGCGGGCCATCGGCAGCGGAGCGACGACGGTCGGGTCAATGTTGGCCGCCGTGGCCTCGGCCGCAGGATCGGGCGTGACAAGGGCCGCCAATTGCGTCGTGTCGGCCGGCGTATCGCCAGCGGTGACGGCTTCGAGCAGGGGCGACGGCTCGACGTCGGAGCCCGGAATGTCGGGCACGTTCGGCCGATCGACCGGCAGCACGGAGTTGCCGGCGACGGCATCGTCGCCCGAAACGATGGTGCCATCGGGTCGCACGGTAACGGTGCGCACCTTGCGGTTGGCCAGTTCGCTCTCGCCGCTGTCGCCGACTGCAGCCGTGCCGTCGGTGACGCCGCCGGTCCCGTCCGCGCCGACGGTCTCGGCCACATCGGCGACGCTGGTATCGACGCTCGCGTCACGCGAAACAATCTGCTCATCGGCGGGAGGCGTGGACGTTTCGCCGTTGGCGGTGTTGAACACCACCGAGCCCTCGGCGTCCTCGCGTGGCGCCACGACGGGAGCAGGTTCCTTCACCGGCGTCGCATCGGCGGTGAGCACGGGCGCATCGACATCGGCGCTACGCCCCATGCCGAGCACCCAGTAGAGGCCGAAGCCGGCCGCCAGCAGCAGGGTGCCCGCCACGGCCATGCCGACATACTGACGCAGGCCGCCCGACAGCACGCCGGCCTTCTCGGCCTTGGCCTTCGGGCGCTTGTACGGGCTCGCCTTGGCTTCCGGCCCAACCTGGCCATCGAAGCGAACGGCATCGACGTTCGACGCGGCGGCAGCCGCAAGAATGGCGGCCTCGGCCGAATGGATCTGCGGCTCGGCGTCCTTGATGGCGGCGCGGCGCGGCGCAAAGCCGGTGTTGAGCGGCGGCACCACCGGCGCTGCCGGCGGCTTCGGGCGCTCCATCGCGACGGGGCGATCCGGAGCGGACAGTTCGACGCGGACCGCTTCGCCGATCAGGCTTTCGATCTCGTCCATCGGGTCACGGTCAGCCGGAGCCGGGGTGGCCGGCCTCGTACCGACGCCGAATACCGGCGCAGTGGCGAACCGATCGACGTCGGCCGCCGGTTTGGGCTGGGGCGCCTGCAGGGCGGGGGGCGCGACCGGCGGGCGCACCGGATGGGTGGTCACGGGCCGCTGCTGCTGCGGCTGCGGCTGCGGCTGCGGCTGGGCCTGAACCTGCGCGGCGGGCTGCGGCAAGCTGCGGATCGCCGGAGCCTGCACCGGCGGACGGGCCGGAACCGAGGGAGCAATGTCACTGTCATTGTCGCCGGCATCGAGTTCGGCCGCGATCAGGTCAGCGATCGGATCGCCGGTCGAAAAAGTCGGAGCGGGGGCCGCGGAACGCGAAGCAGGCGCGGCCGGGCGGGCCTCGCTCACCGGCTCGGGGGGCTCATCGCCGAAGCCGAAATCGAAGTCAAAGCTATCGCCTTCGGGCGCCGCTTTGCCGGAAACGGCCGGCTCATAGGCCGCCACCCTGGGCGGATCGAGCCGTACCGGCGTCGGGACCGGAGGGGCAATCGACGCAGGCGCCGAGTTCAAGGCCGAAGCCGGCGGCGCAATGACGGGCGGCGCTACGCTGACCGCTGGCGCCTTGGGCGCGGGCGGAGTCAGCACCGGATCGGCGACAGGAGCCGGGCGCGCCGAGATGGACTTGGGAACCTCGCGATCCTGCCAGTTGCTGAGTGGCTCTGGCCGGATGCTCGCAGCGGGCGGCAGCGTGCCGAAATCAATGGACGGAGCGCGCGACACCATCGGACGGGCTTCGGCGGGCCTGGTCTCTGACGACCGGGCGTCTGCAGAGGGCTTCACTTCGGCGGGCTTGGGCCCAGCCGGAAGTCCGCCCAGGGCGGGAGTGGCTGGACGCGACGGTGCAGGAACCGGCTGATCCATGCCCGGAATGCGGATGGTCGGCGCCGGCGATGCGGCCGCAGGAGCAGGCGTTGCCGGAAGAACTTGTGCTGGGGCCGGCTGCGGCGCGGCGGCAACGGGCATATCCATGCCCGGAATGCGGACCATCGGTGCCGCAGGGCGTGGCTCGGTCGCCTGCGGCTCCGGAGCGGAAACTAGCTTCGGGCCGGGCTTGGCCTCCGGCTCTGCCCCGCCCGCGCTGCTGGCCATAAGCTTGGCAAGCTCGGCGATCAGGTCGTCGGATTTATCCTGGCCATCAGACATCTGCTGCGGTCTCGCTGTCATAGGAAAGCAGCGCCCCCCGTTAATCGTCCCCTTGGATGCCCGCTTCCGACCCCCGCCGAGCGTTGTTGCCAGCTTTCACACCAATGCGCCCGAATTATGAAAGTTCTTCGGGAGCAGAGACGCCTAGCAGGCTCAAGCCGTTGACGAGCACCTGACGGACAGCTGCGACCAGGGAGAGTCGCGCCATCGTCAGCATTGAATCATCGGCATTAACAAACCGTAAGGCAACGTCCTGATTGCCCTTGGCCCAGAAGCCGTGGAAGGCGCTGGCGAGCTCATAGAGGTAGAACGCGATCCGGTGCGGTTCGTGTGCATCGGCGGCCGAAGCGACGATGCGCGGCCACTGCGCCAGCGCCTTGATCAGCTCGAGATCGGCCTCCGACGACAGCAGCGACAGGTCGGCACCGGTGAGGGCGCCGAAGCCGAGGTCGAGGCCCGGCAGCTTCTCGGCAGCCTGTCGGACCACCGAATAGGTGCGGGCGTGCGCGTACTGCACGTAAAAAACTGGGTTGTCGCGGCTCTGCTCCTTCACCACGGCGAAGTCGAAATCCATCGCCGCATCGTTGCGCCGGTAGAGCAGCATGAAGCGCGTGGCATCGACGCCAACTTCCTCGACGACGTCGGAAAGCAGCACCAGGTCGCCCGAGCGCTTGCTCATCTTGAACGGCTCGCCGTTTTTCAGCAGCCGCACGAGCTGGCAGATCCGGACGTCGATCTCGGCCTCGCCGTGCGACACGGCCTTCACCGCCGCCTGCAGCCGCTTGACGTAGCCCGAG
>CAMDAL010000087.1 GCA_945888565.1 Devosia equisanguinis
GCGCGCCTCGGTGGCGGTGGTGGCCTCGTGGTCGGTGCGGATGCCGGCGGCGAGGTAGCCGTTGAGCGCGAGGTCGGTGAGGAGCGGCGCGTGGCCATCGATATGCGCGCCCTGGAAGGCCACCAGCTTGGCGATGATCCCCTTGTCGCCCGCCAGAACGCCGGGGAAGTTCATCATCTCGGCGAGGCCGATCACCTGCTTGTGGTGGCGGAACTTCTCGAGGTCGGCGATCTCCAGCCGCGCGCCTGAAGTCTCGTGCGCCGTCGCCGGCACGCAGGAGCTGAGGTTGACGCGGATATCCATGATCGCGCGCTCGGCGCTTTCGAGGAAGTAGCGGATGCCTTCGGCGCCCAGCACGTTGGCGATCTCGTGCGGGTCGCAGATCACCGTGGTGACGCCATGCGGCAGCACGCAGCGGTCGAACTCCAGCGGCGTTACCAGCGAGGATTCGATGTGCAGGTGCGTATCGATGAAGCCCGGCACGGCGTAACGGTTCTCGCCCTCGATCAGCCGCTTGCCATTGTAGTAGCCGTAGGTCCCGACGATCCGGTCGGCCACGATGGCGATATCGGTGTGCATCACCGCCCCGGAGATCACATCGAGCAGCCGGACGTTCTTGATCACAACGTCGGCGGGCACTTCGCCGGCGCCAGCCTTGATCATGCGGGTGAGGAGTTCAGCTGTGATCATTTTGGTGCCGTGCCCATGAGCCTGAACGTCCCGCGCTGCCGCGCCCCGGTCAAGGGGGCACGGAACCGCAGGCACAGGTCTGGGGTTGCTTTTTGCAATTGATCTTCAAGGGGAATAGCCATGGAAACCTACGACGCCAACAAGACGACGCCCGAGGTTCGCCAGGGTAGCCGCCGGATGGGCAACTTTCGCGTGCTGATCCTGTCGCTGGTCGGCATTGTCGCGGCCTTCGGCATCCTGTTCGCCATCTCGACGGCAATCCAGCCGGGCGGCGACGGATCCGTGAACCAGCCGGGCGTGCAGCCGACCCCGTCGGCTGTGCCCGGCGATGACTCGATCACCACCCCGACGCCGACCAACTGACAGCCATGGCCCGACTCAAGCGGGCCGGACGCGACGACCTGACTGTCCGTCGGGTCCGGCGCGGTCGCGGCTTCGGCTATACCGACGCGGCCGGGGCGACGCTCCGCGACGCGGCGCCGCACGATCGCGTGCGCGCGCTCGGCATTCCCCCGGCATGGACCGAAGTGCGGATTGCGCTCGACGCTCGCCACCATATCCAGGCGCTCGGTCAGGACGCGGCCGGGCGCCTGCAATACATCTACCATCCGGATTGGGAAGTGCGCCGCAGCCGGCGCAAGCAGCAGCACCTGTCACTATTGTCCGATTCCCTGCCGCGTATTCGCCGCCGCGTCCGCGACGACCTCGACGCCGAGCCCGGCAGCCGGCAATTGGCGCTGGCACTTGGTGTGGCGCTGATCGACCGCACCGCCATGCGCGTCGGCCGCGAGCGCTACCTCGAAACCAATGGCACGCGCGGCGCCGGTACGCTGTTCACCCGCGATGTGACGGTCTCGGGCGACACCATCGGCATCCGTTTTCCCGCCAAGAGCGGGAAGACCGCCACCTACGAACTTGCCGATGCCCGTGTCGCCGATGCCATTCGCAAGGTAAAGACCGTCCCCGGAGCACGCCTGCTGATGTACCGCAACGCTGAGGGCAAGCCCAAGGCGACTCGTACCGATGACCTCTGCCGCTACCTGCGCGACGTCGCCGGCGTCCCGGTCACCCCCAAGGATTTTCGTACACTCCACGCCAGCGCCTTGGCCGCCGAGGCCCTCGCCAAACTCGAGCCCGCCGAGTCGCCCTCCGGCCGCAAGCGCCAGATGGCGGCGGTCACCCGGCAGGTCGCGACGTTCCTGCAGAACACGCCGGCGATCTGCCGCGCCAGCTACATCGCCCCGTGCCTCTACGCCCTGTTCGACCGCGGCAAGCTCGGCGCCATGTGGTCAGCCGTCACCGAGACTCGCGGTTTGCGGCAACGGGAGGCCAGGCTGAGCGGGGTGCTGGCGGCGGCGGGGTAGGGCTCACGCCACCTTTGCCGGCTGGGCCTCATCCCTGGGCGCAGCCCCATCGTACAGCCTGAACGTGTTTCGCCCGGCTTCCTTCGCCTGGTAGAGCGCGAAGTCCGCTCGCGCGGGCAGGTCCAGCCCGTCGGCCGCAGCGTCACGCGCCACCGCGACGCCGATCGACACCCCGATCCGCACGTCCGTCCCCGCCAGTCGGTAAGGCTCCGACACTTTCGCGATGATGCGCTCCGACAGTGCCTCGGCGTCGCCGACCGCCTTGATGGCATCCTGCAGCACCACGAACTCGTCGCCGCCCAGCCGGGCCAGCGTGTCGGTGTCGCGCAGCAGCACCTTCAGCCGCGCCGAAACCTGTTTCAGCAGTTCGTCGCCCGCCTCGTGGCCGAGCGTGTCGTTCACCTGCTTGAACCGGTCGAGGTCGAGCGCCAGCAGCGCTACCGGATCGCCGCCGCGGTTGAGACCGGCAAGCGCCTGCGTCAGCCGCTCCTGAAACATGGTGCGGTTGGCCAGCCCCGTCAGCGGATCGTGCAAGGCGCGGTGCTGTGCCTCGGCGCGGGCTGCTTCCAGCTCGGTGTAGGACTTCCTGAGGCGCACCATGAGGAAGAAGATGACGATTCCGGCGAACGCGAGCACCGCCAACATGGCCGGCGCAGTCTCCTCCATGATTCTCGCGCCGGGCCGGTCTGGTGTCCACTTGAACCAGGCGATCGGCTTGCCCGTCCTGTCGAAGATCGGCAGCACCGCCTCGCCCTGGGCGAGGTCGGCCTCCGACGAAAAGCGCGCGTTCTCCAGCAGGAACTGCTCCATCAGTTCGGTGGCGAGCCCGTCATCCAGGAAGCGCACGGCGACGTGCAGATAGGTGTCTGCGGGTGCCACCTCGTGCTCGTCGGTTTCCGAAACGATCGGGACCGCACTCACCAGCGCCGGTTTGCCGTCGACCAGCGAGACGTCGGTTTCCTTGGGCACATCGGCGAAGCCGTTATTGTATGCAGCGATGGCGGTAATGCCATCGAGGCCGCGCAGCCTGGCGGCAACCGCCGCGATGCCGCTGCGATCGGCTTCGTAGGTATCGAGCGCCGCGTCGCCGCCCTCGCGCAGGGCGTAGATTGGGTTGAGCTGACGGTCGAGGACGTAGATGCGGTTGTGGGCGAATTGCGAGAAGATGCTGTAACCAAGGTTGTCGGCAACCCAGTCCCGGTCGATGTTCGTGCTGCCGCGCAGCGCCACCACCGCCTCGTCCCATTCGGTTACGGCATCCTGCTGCGTGGCGATCGTATGCTTGGCCCTCTCGAGCAGGTGGCTGACGACCTTGGTCTGCCGCTCCAGCGCCCGATCATTCAGTTTTCCTGCCGACCACAGCATAAAGGCGACCGAAACGCAGATGGTCACCAGCGCGGCCAGGACCACCGGCACCAGCACCTTGAACGAAAACCGCCAGTTCGTTTGACGCATGCGAACCCCCGATTGCAGGCCGACTCTAGCGCCCCGGCGCAAAAGTCCGGTTAGCGCGACTGGTTAAGCCTTTGGTTCAGGCCACCTGTGCTGCCGGCAGCGCGGCAGGGGCGTTGAGCAGGCGTTCGAGCGCCTGGGCCTCGAGCGGCTTGGAGAAGTGGTAGCCCTGGAAGGTGTTGCACCCCATCGACGCCAGCACGCGGTACTGCTCGTCCGTCTCGACGCCTTCGGCTGTTACCTCGATGCCGAGCGCGTGCGCCAGCGTGACCAGTGCCTGCACGATGGCCACCGAGGCGGCTGCCGTGGAGAGCTGGGTGATGAAGGAGCGGTCGATCTTGATGCGATCCACCGGATAGCGCTTGAGGTAGTTGAGCGACGAGTAGCCGGTGCCGAAATCGTCGAGCGCGATCTTGATGCCGGCACGGCGGAAGCTGCGGATCGCGTCGGATGCCGCCATCTCATCCTCGAGGAGGATGGACTCGGTGATCTCGATCTCGAGGTCCTGCGGCCGCATGCCGGTGTCCTCTAGGATGGCGAAGATGCGTTCGGCAAAGTTCGGGTTGCGCAGTTGCGAGGGGGAGATGTTCACCGCCATGGTCAGGCCCGGCCAGCGCGCGCCGAGCTGGCAGGCGCGGCGGATCACCACTTCGCCGAGCATCTCGATCAGGCCCGAGCCCTCGGCGATCGGCACGAAGTCCATCGGCGCGATGGGGCCGCGGCGCGGATGGGTCCAGCGCGCCAGCGCTTCCGCACCGACGATTTCGCCATCGCGGCGGCCGTAGAGCGGCTGGAACGCCACCCAGAGCTGGTCGCCGACTTTGAGCGCCTCGCGCAGCTCGGCCTCCATCGAGTGGCGGGTCTGCACCAGCTCGTTCATCGATTCCACATAGATCGCAGCGCGGTTGCGGCCCGAGGATTTCGCCTCGTAAAGCGCAATATCGGCCCGCCGGGTCAACTCGTGCCGTTTGCGATCCTGCGCACGAGCCAGCACGACGCCGATCGAGACGCCGACAAAGGCCTCGTTGCCGCCAATCCGGAACGGCCGGCCGATCGCCTCGATGACCTTGCGGCAGACCTCCATCACCTCTGCCTCCTCGAGTTCGGCAAGGCAGAGGATGGCGAACTCGTCGCCGCCCAGCCGGGCGAGGATCGGGTCAGGCCCGACAACGTGGCGCAGCCGCTCGCCGACGGCCCGGATCAGCTCGTCGCCCGCGTGGTGGCCGAGCGTGTCGTTCACCTGCTTGAAGCGGTCGAGGTCCAGCATCAGCAGGGTGGCGAGCTGTCGCGACGGACCCTGTTCGCGCAGAATGCGATCAAACTGCCGCTCGAAGCTCAGCCGGTTGGGAAGTCGGGTGAGGGGGTCCTGGGTCGCCTGCCGCTCGGCATCGATATGCTTGCTTTCGAGCGCGCGCGACGAGCGCCACAGCCAGTACAGCAGCAGCGCCACGATCAGCCCCAGCACGCCGAAGCCGGTCGCGAAGGCCGGCACGGTCTGGTCCAGCAGTTCGGTGCCGGGCAGGTAGGGTTCCCATTCGAAGAAGGCGACGATACGGCCCGAGCGGTTGGTGACCGGGAAGACCGACAGTCCATTGTCGCTCGGATTGGTGGTGAAGCGGCCGGCCTCCAGCATGTAGCGATCGATCATGCCGAGTTCGTAGTTGAGGTCGAGCTTCACCACGCTGACGAGGATCGGCTCTAAACCAGGCCGCCGCTCGCCCTCGCCATTGGCCGAAACGATGGGAGATACGCCGACGATGGCCGGCGTACCGGCAATCACGACGAAATCGGCGATCGAGGGCGGGATATCGAGATAGCCGAGCCGCGTCTTTTCACGCAGTTCTTCGACCATCGGCCCGACTACGGCGGCAATTTCGTCGAAGGCGCCGGTATCCGTCCGCCGTCCGGCCTTCGAGGCGTAGAGCGGCGTGTCGTCGCCTTCGAGGATGTAGGTGGCATCGTGGCTGAAGTAGCTCGCCATCTGGCGGGCGACATTGTGGTTCAGCCAGGTGAAATCCCGGCGCGACACCGCAGACAGCGTGTCGCCCCACACACTGATGCTCTCCTGGTCCTTGGAGACCTGTCGCAACTGCTGGCTGAGGGAACTGACGACGCGCGTCGCCTGCCGGTCGATACCGACCTTGTCGACCTGGTCGCCCGACCAGAAGACGAAGAAGCCGAGCAGGGCCGCCGTAGCGAAGAACACGACCAGCACCGAGCCGAGAACGACCAGTGAGAACGACCGACCTGACCCTGTTCTAGTCGATTGCATGGCTTCTGCCAAAAGTGACCCGCGCCACTGTTCACAGCCAAGCTTTGCCAAGTCGTTACGCTTGGGCAGCAAAGCTGAAATATCAGCAGCATTACCGCAAAAGTGAGGGCTTCCGTCCGGCAAGGGCGCGGCCACTTGCCGCCAGACCTCCCGTTTGCAGGGTCACGCATTATCCTTGAACAGAACTTCTCGATCCTGAGTAAAGTTGGCGAGCAGCGGCAGGCAGGCGCCGCCCATGGCGCGCGCGGCGTTGCCGATGCTGCCCGGCAGCAGGCGGAAGTTCGACAGTCCCTGCCGGTTCACCCGGCCGATGGCAGCCTCGATTCGCGCGATGACCTTTTCCCGAACGTGTGAGGGGAAGGCGCCATCGATCAGCACGGTTTCGACATCGATCACCGCGATTGCGGCAACGATCGCGTAGGCCAGACTCTCGGCAACCTCGTTGATCCAGTCTTCGAGGAGGGCGCCGAGGTCATCGCCCCAATCGTCGGGTGATTGCCACAGCATGGCCGGTGAGCGACCGATGGCAAGAAGCTTGCGCTCGAGCACATAGATGGAGGCGACGTGCACCAGTTGGGAGCCCGTTCCGATCCCGCTTCCGGCCCTCTGGGGCGCCGGCATCGATCCGAGCGCTCCAGCATTGCTGGTCCGTCCCGGGAAGAGGTGGCCATCGAGGACCAGCCCGCCGCCGATGAAGGAGCCGATGAAGATGTACAGGTAGTCCGGATAGCTCGCCCCCTGGCCGAACATCAGTTCGGCAGCGCAGGCGGCGGTGATGTCGTTGGCGAAATACACCGGCCACTCGGAATCACGCGCCAGCAGCTCGCGCATGTCGATGTCGCGCCAGGCGTCGATTTCCGCCTTTGGCGCGCCGATCTCCTCGTGCCAGGTCCACATCTCGTACGGCGCCGCTATGCCGAGGCCCGCGATGCGCTTGGCAAGACGCGATGGCAGTTTGGCCCGCATGGCGGCGATCCCCTGGCGCGCGAACTCGGTGACGCCTTGCGGGGTTGGATAGGGGTAGACCTCGTGGCGGAGCGCGAGGACTTTTCCGACGAAGTCGATGAGGTACAGATCAACGCTTCGGCGCCCGATCTTCAGCCCGAACGAAAGCGCACCTTCGGGGTTGAGCGAGTAGGGGGCGGATGGCTGTCCGACGCGCCCACGCTGAGGCTGACCCTTCAGCAGCAGCTCCTCGTCCGTCAGTTGATTGACGATGATCGAGATGGTCTGCATCGACAGGCCGCTGAGACGCACAAGTTCGGCCTTGTGCAACTGCTTGTGCAATCGGATCAGCGACAGAACGAGCCGCTCGTGGTGGGCGCGCAGGCCGGACTGGTTTGACCCTCGAAGTGTCGTCGAGGGTGTTGCGCTAGCGAAGGTCGACATTCGTGTGCTCGTCAAAGGCCTTGCGGCAAGTCAGCGATAAGCTACGGCCCTACCACACCCTTGCGCAGGATCACATTGGCAAACAGGGCACTCTCCGACGTCGCCACGATTGTGTGGGCCGCTCGGATCCGAGCGTAAAGCTCGTCCGCTGGCAACGGCAGGGCGATGGCGCCCTGACCCAGCCGGAAGCACAGCTCATCGATGGACTGGTGGAACGGACTGGTTCGCATCGGATCGTTGGCCGGGGCGGCGCGGAAGACCGGGTGGCTGTCGCGATCGAGCGGAGTCACGGCGAGGATGGCCTCGAGCAGCGGCAACAGGCCGAGACCGTCGGCACGCACCAACCGACGGGCATGCTCCTGGGCGGGATAGTTCCCGTCCACCAGGGCTATCTCGTCACCATGCCCCATGGCCCGCAGTGTGTAGAGCAGGTCGGGGCCAAGAATATTCGGTATGCCGATCAGCATGTTAGCCAAGGGTCGGGCAAACGTCCTCGCCCACGAAACAGGGTCAGTTTCATGTTTCTTCTCTCCTCCCTGCGCCGGAGAGTGCGATCAGTCAGCACCGCTGTCAATAACTAAATAAGGTTGAGATATTAATTGACATGTCGCCGGGAAATGCGATTGATTGCTGCAGACGGCCTGGGGAGGAGCGTCAGAATGCCACCCAGGAAGTTTCAGCGCAGCGCGGCATCGCCTGCGTCGCAATCCAATGGGAGGACCATTTCGTGAAGCATCTGAAGACATCCCTGATCCTGGGCGCCGCCGTGTTCGCGCTCATGTCCGTGCCGGCTGCCGCCGCCGACCTGGCGTGCCTGATCACCAAGAACAACACCAACCCGTTCTTCGTGAAGATGAAGGAAGGCGCCGAAGCCGCCGCAAAGACCGCCGGCCTCGATTTCCAGGCCTTTGCCGGTGAGAAGGACGGCGACGCCGCCCCGCAGATCACCGCCATCGAGAACTGCGTTGCCGCCGGTGCCAAGGGTATCCTGATAACCCCGTCGAACGACTCCGTCGGCCCGGCGCTCAAGGACGCCCGCGCCGCCGGCATCCTCGTTATTGCGCTCGATACGCCGCTCGCCGATGCAGATGCACAGGACATCACGTTCGCGACCGACAACTTCGAAGCCGGCCTGCTGATCGGCAAGTGGGCCGCCGCGAAGCTGGGGCCTGAGGCGGCCGCCAACGCCAAGATCGCCATGCTCGACATCAACAAGGACAATATCTCGGTCGACGTCCAGCGCGATACCGGGTTCCTCGTCGGCTTCGGCATCGAAGTGCCAGACCTCACGGTGCTCGGTTCGGAAACCGATCCGCGTGTCATCGGCCATGAATCGTCCGACGCGAACCCCGAGGGCGGCCTGCGCGGCATGGAAACGCTGCTCGCCAAGGACCCCGACATCAACGTCGTCTACACCATCAACGAGCCTGCAGCCGAAGGCGCCTACCAGGCCCTCAAGGCCGCCGGCAAGGAAGGGCAGGCGATCATCGTGTCGGTCGACGGCGGCTGCCCGGGCGTGGCCTCGGTCAAGTCGGGCGTAATGGCGCGACCTCGCAGCAGTATCCGCTGCAGATGGCCTCCAGGGGCATCGAAGCCATCGTGGCCTTCGCCAAGGACGGCACCCGTCCGGCCGTGACCGAAGGCCTGAGCTTCTTCAACACCGGCGTGAACCTGGTCACCGACCAGCCGGTCGAGGTCGTGCCGTCGATTGACACCACCAAGGGCACCGAGCTCTGCTGGGGCTGATCCGGTCCTGAATGACGGTGACGGGGGCGGTGCGAGCCGCCCCCGGGTCACCCTCATGCGCGCAGGGCAGGCAGTGGTGACCGACCTATTTTTCGAGGGGAAGTGATGAGCAGTTCAGGGCCGCCCGGCCAAACGGGCGTAGACTTCGAGAAGCGGCTGGACGAAGCGGACACGAGCGTCGCCAGCTTCGCCGAGGACGACAAAAGCCTCTACCGCGTGGTGCAGACCTTCCTGCGGGCCAATCCGACCACCATCCCGACCCTCGTGCTGGCGATCAGCATCCTGGCCTTCGGGCTGATCGCGCCTCGGTTCCTCGGACCCGGTGCGCTCTCGACAGTGCTGCAGCAGGTGACCGTGGTGGGCATCATCGCGGTGGCGCAGACCCTGGTCATCCTCACGGCTGGCATCGATCTGTCCGTTGGCGCCATTCTCGTTGTCACCTCGCTGGTGATGGGCAACCTGGCCGTCAACCTGGGCTTGCCGGTTTGGCTTGCGGTCCCGCTTTCCATAGCGGTCGGCGGCTTCATGGGCTGGCTGAACGGCGTGCTGGTCGCGGTGATCAAGCTGCCGCCATTCATCGTGACGCTCGGAACGCTGTCGGTGTTTACGGCGCTCAAGCTCTGGTATTCGGGATCGGAATCGATCCGCAATGTCGACATCGTCGAGAAGGCGCCGGAACTGCTTTGGTTCGGCGAAGCCATCCGCTTTGGCGGCTTCAAGCTCACCTATGGCTCGATTTCGCTGGTCGTGGTGGCCATAGTGGTGTGGTACGCGCTCAACCGCACGGCGTGGGGGCGGCATGTTCATGCGGTGGGTGATGATCCGGACGCGGCGCGTCTGTCCGGTATTCCCACACGCCGGATACTGATTTCCGTCTATGTCGTGGCCGGCGTGATCTGCGGCTTTGCTGCCTGGGTGGCGATCGGCCGCGTCGGGTCGATCTCGCCAATCGCCTTCGACACGGTGAACCTCGGCTCGATCACTGCCGTGGTGATTGGTGGAACGTCACTGTTCGGTGGCCGGGCTTCGATCGTCGGCTCCGTGCTCGGAGCGCTGATTGTGGGCGTGTTCAATACCGGCCTGTCGCTGGCCGGCGTCGACGACTACTGGCAGATGTTTGCAGCCGGTACGCTGGTGATCATCGCGGTCGCTCTCGACCAGTGGCTGCGGAGGGCCACGCAATGAGCATTCAGCCAATCCTGCAGGCGCGCGGGCTCCTCAAGCGCTACGGCACCGTGGTGGCGCTCAACGGCGCGGACTTCGACCTCTATCCGGGCGAGATCCTCGCCGTCATCGGGGACAACGGCGCTGGAAAGTCCACCCTGATAAAGGCGATCAGCGGCGCCATCATCCCCGACCATGGCACCATCGAACTCGAGGGCCAGGCGGTCCACTTCCGCTCGCCCGACGATGCGCGCAAGGCGGGCATCGAGACGGTCTACCAGAACCTCGCCCTGTCGCCGGCGCTCTCGATCGCCGACAACATGTTCCTCGGGCGCGAACTGCGCAAACCGGGGCTGCTTGGATCGGTCTTCCGGTTGATGGACCGGGCAGCCATGCAGAAGTTCTCGCGCGACAAGCTCAGCGAGCTTGGCCTGATGACCATCCAGAACATCAACCAGCCGGTCGAAACGCTTTCGGGCGGCCAGCGGCAGGGCGTGGCGGTGGCGCGGGCGGCGGCGTTCGGCTCCAAGATCATCATCCTCGACGAACCGACTGCGGCGCTTGGCGTCAAGGAATCGCGCCGGGTGCTCGAACTGATCCTGGATGTCCGCGCGCGCGGCATTCCCATCATCCTCATCTCGCACAACATGCCACATGTGTTCGAGGTGGCCGACCGCATCCACATCCACCGGCTCGGCAAGCGCATTGCCGTAATCAATCCCAAGGACTATTCGATGAGCGATGCCGTCGCCATCATGACGGGGGCAATGCAACCGCCGCAGCCAGTAGCGGCCTGATACTCCGAGACCGCCATGACCCTGCAGCGCGCCCTGGTGCTGGAAAAGCAGCACGAACTGACCCTCCGCGATATCGACCTGCCGGCCGATCCCGGCCCGGGCGAGGTGAAGATCAAGCTCCACACCGTGGGCGTCTGCGGCTCCGACGTGCACTACTACACCCATGGCCGTATCGGCCCCTTCGTCGTCAACGCGCCCATGGTGCTGGGCCACGAAGCGGCCGGTACGGTGGTCGAGGTCGGGGCAGGGGTGACGAGCCTCAAGGTGGGCGACCGCGTCTGCATGGAGCCGGGCGTCCCGGACCCCAACAGCAAGGCCGCGCGCCTCGGCATGTACAATATCGATCCGGCCGTCAGCTTCTGGGCCACGCCGCCGATCCACGGCGTGCTGACCCCGTTCGTCGTTCATCCGGCCAACTACACCTTCAAGCTGCCGGACAATGTCAGCTTCGCCGAAGGTGCGATGGTCGAACCCTTCGCCGTCGGCATGCAGGCTGCGACCAAGGCGAAGATCACCCCCGGCGACACCGCCATCGTCATGGGCGCCGGCCCCATCGGCACGATGGTGGCGCTGGCGGCACTCGCCGGTGGCTGCTCGCGCGTCATCATCACCGACCTGGCGCAGCCCAAGCTCGACATCGCCGCTCAGTACCAGGGCATCATCCCGGTCAATATTCGCGACAGCAAGCTCCTCGACGAGGTCAACGCCCTCACCGACGGCTGGGGGGCGGACTTGGTGTTCGAGTGCTCCGGCTCGCCCCGGGCCTGGGCCGGCATCACCGATGTCGTTCGTCCCGGCGGCACCATCGTGGTGGTCGGCCTGCCGGTCGAGCCGGTGGATTTCGACATCGCGTCGCTGAGCGTCAAGGAAGTGACCATCACCTCGGTGTTCCGCTACGCCCACCAATATGACCGCGCCATCGCGCTGATGGCCTCGGGCCGCGTGGATTTGAAGCCGCTGATCTCGGAGACCTTCAAGTTCGAGGACTCGATCAAGGCCTTCGACCGCGCCGTGGAAGCCCGGCCGACGGACGTGAAGCTGCAGATCCTGATGGACGCCTGAGCCGGGTGCCAATGGCGCGGAACTAGCCCGCCGGCAGCACCACTGGTGCCCCGGCGCGTCCGTTCCGTGCCACGCCCCACAGCACCGGGATCGCCAGCAATGGCGCCAGGGCGAACAGCCAGTAGAGCCAGCCGGCGGCACTGATCGTCACGCGCACCGACTCGCCCGAGGCCAGCCCGGCGGCGTTGACGATCACCCCCGCGACCGCCGCGCCGAAGCCTGACGCGAATAGCTGCACCATCGAGATCGCCGCCGAGGTCAGGTCGCCTTCGCCTGCGGGGGCCGAGTGCAGCAGGCGGGCCGAGACATGCGGCCAGGAGATGCCGATCCCGGTGCCGAGGAACAGCAGCGCCACCCCGACCGGCACCAGCGGCAGGATCGCGCCCGCCGTGTTGTCGACACCGATGAACAGCGCCAGCCCGACCAGCCCCAGCAGTTGCAGCGTCGGTCCCAGCACCAGTACCAGCCGCTCGCGCGCCCCGGTCCAGTTGGCGACGACGATCGAGCCGGTACTCCAGCCCACCGCCACCAGCGCCACCATGTAGCCGGCGACCAGGGGCGCCTGGCCGTGCAGGTTCTGCACGAACAGCGGCACGAACATTTCGCTGATGATCCCGAGGTTCAGCAGCAGCATGGCAAGGAACAAGGCCGGCAGCGGTCCCCGCAGCCTGAAGGTGCCGCGCGGGAACAGA
>CAMDAL010000088.1 GCA_945888565.1 Devosia equisanguinis
CACGGCAAACCCCTTGCCAGCATCACCGGCCCGGGCCGCTTCCACCGAAGCATTGAGCGCCAGCAGGTTGGTCTGGAAGGCGATGTCGTCGATCAGCCCGATGATGTTCGAGATCTTGCCCGACGACTGGGTGATCCGCTCCATCGCCAAGTTTGCTTCGCCCATCACCTTCCCGCCCTCTTCGGCGGTCCGGGTGACGCTGGCCGAAACGGTGCTGGCTTCCTTGGCGCGATCGGCGTTCTTGAGCACCGTGGCGGCGAGTTGCTCCATCGCGGCGGACGTCTCCTCGATGGTCGCTGCCTGCTTGGTCGTCCGCTCGGACAGGTCGTTGGCGCCCGAGAGAATCTCGCCCGTCGCCGTCTTCAGGCCGCGCGAGGTCTCCTTGAGCTGCCCGACGATCTGGCTGAGCTTGTCGGCAACCGCATTGGTATCGTCACGCAGGCGGGCGAAGGCGCCCTCGTACTCGCCCTGCATGCGCTTGGTGAGGTCGGTATCGGCCAGCGCCGCGAGCACTTCACCGGTCTCGGACAAGCCGCGATCCACAGTGGCGACGAGGTTGTTGACGCTTCCGGCGAGCGCGTTCAGCTCGGCATCGGGGAACTCTGCATCGACACGACGCGAGAAGTCGCCGGCCACGGCGGAATCCACCACCTGCCCGAAGGCGCGCTGCAGCTCGGCCATCATCGCCGAACGCGCGTCCTGGTCGCGGATGATCCGCGCCGCTTCCGCCTCGGTCATCTCGGTGACACGCTGGCCGTTCTGGCGGAACACTTCCACCGCCTTGGCCATGTCGCCGATCTCGTCCCGGCGCGTGGCAAAGGGAACCTCGACGTCGAACTTGCCATCGGCAATCTTCAGCATCTCGCCGTTCATCTTTGTGACCGGCTTGGCCACCCAGCTACCCAGCACCGCAAAGGCGGCAAGGCCGATGGCGAGAATGATGCCGCCGCCGATCAGCAGGTTGCGCATCTGCGCTTCCGACGCCGCCAGCAGCGTTGCCTGCGGCACGGCGACGATCACCGCCCAGGTCTGGTCGGTGCCGGGCAGTTGCACCTTGTGCGCGGTCATCTTCCAGGTCTGCCCCGCGGCTTCGCCGGTCGAGTCATAGGTGTCGGCTGCCTGCAGGCCCTGCATGGCGCGAATGGCCCACTCCTCGGTGATGCCGGTGCCGATCACGCTCGGATCGGGGTTCACCACCCACACGTTCTTCTGGTTGATCACGCCCATGAAGCCGGTGCCCATCGGAGCGGAGCCACCGATCAGCTGAGCGAGCGACGCGCCGTTGAACGACACGCCGGCCATGCCGACCGGCTTGCCGCTCGCGTTTCGGATGATGTCGGTGAACGAGGTATAGAGCACCCCGTCATAGTTGTCGGGACCGCTGATCTCGGGCTTGTTGGCGGCCATCGGGCCATCGAGCCACACATAGTTGCCGTCAGCCGATTCCAGTGACTGGAAGCCGAGCTGGCCGTCCGGCGTGCGGTTGGCATAAACACCGACATGGCCGCTGGAATACTTGAACTTGGAGCCCCCGAACACCGGCGCGTTGGCGAGCTTCGCGTCGGGCGTGAACATCATGTAGACGCCAAGCGCCTCTGGCAGGACCTTGAGCTGGTTGGTGACCACGGCGCCATACACGCTCGGCGAAGCGTTGGGCTCGCCGATCAGCGCTTCAGCCGTCCGCGCCGTGGAGGAGGCGGCGGCAGCATACTGCGCGAGGAATGCGTTGATTGTCTGGCTCTCGGTGATCGCCAGCTGGTTCACCACCTCGTCGGCTCGCGTCAGGTCCTGCGCGCGGTTCGACGTCACGACGTAATAGAGCGATGCGCCAATGGCGAGGGTGAAGACCGCCGCCGCAGCTAGAATGATTGTGCCGCGGAGCTTCAGGCTCGGCAGCTTAAAACGGGGTTTGACGGACATCGAGTGTCGGGTCCTTCTGGAGTTCGACTGTGGGTAACGCGTATGTGTCCAGTGACCACAGACGGCGTTAACACCCGGTCAAAAGTCCGATACCACTGCAGATTTACTTAACTTCCGGTCGCGAATACTTCAGCGCTCACGCCGCCAGGCGCGACCTCCGCTGCGCCTGCACCGGCACTTCGACGGTAAATATCGCAGCAATGCCATCGACTTGACTGGCCTGCGCCTCGGTCTGCTCGATTGCCGCGTTGATCTGTTCGACCAGTGCTGCGTTGTGCTGCGTCATCTCGTCGAGCTGCCGAACCGCGGCGTTGACCTCGTCGATCGACCCGGCCTGGCGGCGGCTTTCGCCCGCGATCTCGGCCATCAGCGCACTTGAACGCTGCGCCGCGCCGAGCATCTTCTCGAGCTTGCCGGCGGCTTCGGCGACGAGGCGTGTGCCGCCCTTTACTTCGCCACCACTTGCTTCGATCAGCACCTTGACGTCGCTCGAGGCCTGCGCTGCGGACTGGGCGAGGCGGCGCACTTCCACCGCCACCACCGCGAAGCCCTTGCCCGCTTCGCCGGCGCGCGCCGCTTCCACCGAGGCGTTCAGCGCCAGCAGGTTGGTCTGGAAGGCAATGTCGTCGATGAGCCCGATGATGTTGGATATCTTGGCAGACGAGTGGGCAATCCGCTCCATCGCCGCGTTGGCCTCGTTCATCACCGAACCACTCTCTTCCGCGGTCCGGCTCACCTCGGCTGCGGCGTGGCGAGCATCTTCTGCCTTGCCGGCATTCACGCGCACGGTGTCGGCGAGTTGCGTCATCGCCGCCGAGGTCTCTTCGATGGTCGCCGCCTGCCGCGTCGTCCGTTCCGACAGGTCGTTGGCGCCCGACAGGATTTCTCCCGTCGCCGTCTTCAAGCCCTGTAAGCTCTGCTTGAGCGCCGTCACCACTTCGCCAAGCCGCTCTGCGACCTGGTTGGTGTCGCGGCCGAGTTGTCCGAGGGCGCCACCGTAGCCCGTCTGCATGCGGTGCGTCAGGTCGGTGTCGGCGAGCGCCGCAAGGGCCTGCCCGGTATCGCCGATGATTGCGTCGATGCGCTCGACCAGCGCGTTGACTCGGCCGGCGAGACGGTTGAGTTCGTCGTCGGCAAAGCTGGCCTCGATCCGTCCGGTGAAGTCGCCGTCGAGCGCCGCATCCACCACGTTGCCGAAGCTGCGCTGCAACTCCTGCATCATGCGCGTGCGCTCGTCCCGGCGCTCGGCCAGGGCAACGCGCTCGCTCTCGGTCATCTGCTGCACCTTGAGCGCATTGTCGCGGAACACTTCGAGGCTGCGCGCCATGGCACCAAGTTCGTTGCCGAGCCCGGTATACGGAATCTCGGTCGACAGTTCGCCATCAGCGAGCTGCTGCATGGCGCGGCTGAGCCGCGGGATCGGCCGCGTCAGCAGCCGCGAGACGAAATAGGCGATGCCGCCGATGATGACGAGCGCCGCCGCCCCCACCATGCCGAGCACCGTCAACCCCGCGGAGGCGACCGAGTCGATCTCGACCTTCGGGATGCCGACATAGACGACGCCGATGGGTGCGCCGCTCAGGTCCACAATGGGCTTGTAGATGGCGTAGTAGGGCACACCGAGGATGTTTGCGGCGCCCTGGTAAGTGCCCCCGGCCTTCACCACCGGATAGGCAGCGCCCGCCCGGTCCAGCGGGGTCTCGAGAATCGGATTGCCGTCAGCGTCGAGGATGGTCGTGGTCTTGCGAACGAAGTCCTCGGTCTCGGGATCGTAGACGAACAACGTCGCCGTATCGCCGGTCACCCGGCCGATCGTATTGATGAGGTCATGGTTGCGGAACCGCGGCATCGCCTTGGCCTCGATCCTGTCGAGGCTGCCGTCGTCGCTCCAGTAGACGTCGGAACTGGGCAGGTTGACCTCGAGGATCGCCGCCGCGATGCGCAGGTCGGCGCTGAGCCGCTGGTCGACGGTATTCTGCGTATTGGCGGAGAGCAGCATCCACACCGCGCCCAGCACCGCACCAATCGACACGGTGACGGAGACCAGAACCATCAGGGCAATGGAGGACGTGAGCTTCAGGCCGCGGAATCGACGTGCGGGTGCGTTGGCCATGCTGACCCCCGTTGTGCTGCGGCTCTCGGGCCGCAACGATCCGCTCCTCCCCGTCGCGGACGATAGGGCAGCCGGCTTGGCGGCAGGTTGCCGGCGCCCGGCCACCATGAACCCCGCCAGTCCCAGCCCGAGCGCGGCAATTGCTGCGACGGCCGCGGTCAGCCAGATGCGGAAGCTCGCGCCGTCGATGCGGGCCTGCAGGGTCTCGCCCAATGCTGCGGCGGAACTTTGCCCCAGCGCCAGCGCCGCATCCTGGTAGGCCCGATGAGCTGCGTCCAGCCCGGCCCAGTCGAAGCTGGCGCGCAAGGCCGGCGTGCCGAGCGCGGCAATGCCGGCCTCGACCCTGTCGGCAAAGTCGGCCGCGGCGGCAGAATAGGCGGAACGCGTGGCGCTCTGCGCGCCCCCATCGCTCGGGGTGGCGGCGCGGAACTCGGCGAGCACCTGCGTCAGGCGATCGATTGCAGCCGGAACGACGGTGGGCGCATAGCGCGATGCATCGAGCAGTGCCGGCGCCAGCGGTGCGGCATTGGCCGCCTGTGGCACCCCGGCGCTGAGCACGGCATTGCCGTCGGTATCGGTAGTAACGCCGGCCGCCTCGTGGATGCGGCCAATGAGCGTCGCCGCGGCATGACGGGCGGCAGCGGGGAACGCCCCGTTTGCGACATCCGCCTTGAGGTCGGCATAGGCCGCTGAAATCGCGCCGGTGCCAAGCCTGCCATCATTGGCGCTGGCGGCAGCAGCGAGCGCCACGTTGGGACCGGCGGGCAGCGCCTTGTCACGCGCCAGGCTGGTCAGTTCGGGCAGCACGAGCCCGGCATAGCCGACGCCGTCCGCCTCGAGCCTCGCCCGCTCGATCGCCCCCATGTCTCCGGCGATCATGAAAGCGCTGATCGCCAGCGGCACGATACCGGTGGCGAGGGCAATGGCGAGCCGGCGGTCGATCCGCATTTTCGTCCTTCCTGGACTACACTCTCTCAACTCCGGCCGAGCTTCGCTCTCCCGGTACGCATCGGACCGCTAGAATTCGGCCCACTCCTTGTCGACGGCCGCATTGCCCCGGCTGAGGTAGGAGCGGGCGGCCGTGCGCACTTTGTCCTGCAATGCCTTAATTCCACCTTTCGCCGGCTCAAGCGGGCCACGCGCCGCCTTGCCGGCAACCGCTTCCTGTTCCACCACGCGGAAGATCTCGACGATGCGGTCGAGTTCCACCGCCTGCGCCTCGGTCTGCTCGATGGCGGCATTGGTTTCTTCGACCAGCGCGGCGTTGTGCTGGGTCATCTCGTCCATTTGGCGAACGGCGGCATTCACCTTCTCGATGGCGGAGGCCTGCTCGCGGCTCGCCTTGGCGATGGCGTCCATCACCTGGTTCGACGAACGCGCCGCGACCAGCATCGCCTCGAGCTTGTTCGCCGCCTCGAGCACGAGCCGCGAGCCGCCGCTGACCTCGGTGCCCGACTGCTCGATCAGCGCCTTGACGTCGCTCGATGCGCTCGCCGCCGATTGAGCCAGCCGGCGCACCTCGACGGCCACGACAGCGAAGCCCTTGCCCGCATCCCCTGCTCGTGCCGCCTCGACTGAGGCATTGAGTGCGAGCAGGTTGGTCTGGAACGCGATGTCGTCGATCATGCCGATGATGTTGGAAATCTTGCCCGAGGAGGCCGTGATCCGCTCCATCGCTTCGGTGGCGCGCAGCATCACCGCCCCGCCCTCCTCTGCCGTGCGGGTGACACTCGCCGCTGCCGTGCTGGCGTCGCTGGCCCGCTCGGCATTGGCGATCACCGTGCCGGCCAGACGTTCCATCGCCGCCGAGGTTTCCTCGATCGTCGCGGCCTGCTTGGTGGTCCGCTCCGAAAGGTCGTTGGCGCCCGACAGGATCTCACCCGTCGCCGTCTTCAGCCCGCGCGAGGTGTCCTTGAGCTGGCCCACGATGGCGCTCAGCTTTTCTGCCACCGCGTTGGTGTCCGTCTTGAGCTGCAGGAACGCGCCCTCGTAGGCGCCGTCCACCCGGCGCGTGAGGTCCGTGTGGGCTAGTGCCGCGAGCACCTCGCCGGTTTCCCCCAGGCCACGTTCGACGGTCCCCACCAGTTCGTTGACCGACCCGGCAAGCGTGTTGAGTTCGGGGTCGGGGAACTCGGCATTGACCCGCTTGGAAAAGTCGCCGGCGATGGCGGCATCCACCACCTCGCCGAATGCCCCCTGCAACTGTCCCATCATGGCCGCCCGATCAGCCCGGCGCTGCAACGACGCCGCCCGCTCACCCTCGGTCATCTCGGTCATCTTGCCGGCGTTCTCCTTGAACACCTGCACTGCCTTGGCCATCGCGCCGATCTCATCGGACCGCTCGGCGCCCTTCACCTCGACGTCGAGACTACCCGCCGCGAGGGCATCCATCGTGCCGGTGAGACGGCTGATCGGCAGGGTCACCGTGCGCGAGAACAGCCAGCCTCCGGCCGCGGCGAGAAGCAGCAGCCCGGCGCCGATGGCCAGCATCATGTCACGCATTCCGGCAACCGGCGCCAGCGCCTCGGCTTCCGATATGGTCGTGACCATCGCCCACTTGGCGCCGTTGAACTCCACCGGTATCGCCGTGGCGATCATCGGCATGCCGCGATAGTCGGTGGTCGTCCCCTGGCTGTCCTGGCCTTCGAGCGCCGCGGCGACAATGGCGTTCTCATAGGGTGTGGCGAGGATATCCCCGGCCTCCGAGAAGCTCGAATCCGATCGCATCAGGTAGTCGGTGCCGACAAAGAAGCTCTCGCCCGTCTGGCCCAGATTATCCTTGCGCTGCATCATCGCGTTGATGGTGGCGACCGGAATTTCGACCGCCAGCACGCCGGTCAGCTTCTTGCGTGGATCGAAGATCGGGGTGGCGAGGAAGCTCGCCGGCCCACCGGCCGGGGTGTAGAGCTCCATGTCCGAGAAGGCCACCTGCCCGGCTTCCGGCAGTGCCAGCGCGGCGAGGTAGGCACGCCCCAGCCCGGTGCCGGCCATCTCCCCGCCTTCGGCGAAGTTCTTGGCGAAGTCGTCGTTCTTCATCACCGAGTAGAGCAGGTTGCCCTTGGTATCGAAGATGAACATGTCGGCGTAGCCACGCCGTTCCATCTGGGTGCGGAAGATCGGATTGATCTTCACGTGCTGGAACTCGTAGCTGGTCTTCTTGGTGCCCTCGCCGGTCGGCGTGTCCAAGGCCTGCCGCTGCCCTGCCGGGTTGGGATTGAAGTCGATATAGTTGCCACGCAGCGTCGCCACCGGGTCGAGTGGCGGCTTGGCAATCGTCATCGAACCCCAGGCGACCGCGAGATCACGCGCGGCACCGAACGCAAGATCGGTGCTGGCCGTGCCCACGACGTCCGATTCGATCGTCCGGAGGAAGGTCTGGAACTCCTGCGCCCGCTCGGCGGCAACGGTCTGCATCTGCCGGACGCTCATCTGCTCCACAGTGCTGGAGCCGATGAGGTAGCTCGCCGAACCGACGCCCGCACTGACCAGCAGCGCCGAAGTCACCATCGCGAGGGGTAGCTTCTGCGCAATCTTCAGCTTGGGCAAACCGACCATTATCCTACCCTCGTGTTGTGAGGGGGGACAGTGCTGGCCGGGAACGATAGGGCTCTGGCCGGCCTCCCCCCGAAAGCCAATGCATGAATCCTAGGCAGCGCGCCTTAATTTCTGATTACGCGCGAATCGGGCGGAGCCCAGCGTCTCCGGCCATGTGATCGATTACATCGACGCGCCAAAATGCGAAGGCCGCCCGGAGGCGGCCTGTCTCAGAAGAACCGGTTGAATGTCAGAGCGTTAGGAGAGAACGCCGATCACGGCCTCGATGCGCTTCTTCATCGTCGAGGCGTCGAACGGCTTGATGATGTAGTTGTTCACGCCAGATGAAATCGCTTCCTTCACCTGCTCCTTGTCGGAGCGGCCGGTGGCCATGATGAAGGGCATCGCCTGCGTCTTGGGATGTTTGCGGATGACGCGCAACAGCGTCAGCCCGTCGATATCTTCCATATTCCAGTCGGAAATGATCAGATCGACGGTGCTCTTTTCGAGTTTGCCCAGCGCGTCGCGGCCGGACTTGGCCTCGACGATGTTGGTGAAACCCAGCTGGGTGAGGATGTACTTGCAGATGCCCCGCATCGACTGCTGGTCATCCACGATCATCACACTGACAGCACTTGCCTTCGGCATGGTTACGCTAGCCTTCTAGCCGCCCGAAAATACGCGGGTCGCGAACTTTGGACCCTATGGAAATTCCGTTACCAAACCATCAATCGGAACATGCGCTATGCTGCCGATCTGATCCGGGTGAGCGCCGCGGCGAGCCGCGCGGCAATGGCTTCGACCGGCGCCTGCTCCATCACGGCGCCTTCTTCGAAGGCGACGCGTGGCATGCCGTAGACCAGCGCCGAGCTCTGGCTCTGTCCTACCGTGTAGGCGCCAGCCTCGCGCATCAGCTTGAGGCCCCTGGCGCCATCGCGCCCCATGCCGGTGAGGATTGCTCCCACCGCCATCGGTCCGACGATCTTGGCGACCGACTCGAACAGCACGTCCACGCTGGGGCGATGCCCGGAGGCGAGTTCGTCCTGCGTCAGCCGGCATTTGAGCTGGCCCGACGAACGCTCGACCCGCAGGTGATAGTCGCCGCGCGCCACATAGGCATGGCCCGGTAGCAGCGGCATCCGGTCCTCGGCCTCGACCACCGTCAGTTCGGTGACCTCGTCGAGCCGGCCCGCAAACCGGGTGGTGAAGCCGGCTGGCATGTGCTGGGCGATGACGATCGGTGGACAATCGACGGGCATGCCCGAAAGCACCACGCGGATGGCTTCCACACCGCCAGTCGAGGCGCCGATGGCGATGACAGTGCCCTTCGGCGCCGCAGCGGTGCGCACCGGCACGTTGACGGGCGGCGCGCGCATGGCGCGCCCCTTGACGTCGGAGTTGGCTGCTGCCCTGACCTTCTGGCGCAGGTTTTCACCAAAGGCCTCGAGGCCGCCCGAGAGCGTGGCGTTGGGCTTGGCGACGAAATCGACGGCGCCGAGTTCCATCGCCAGCAACGTCTCGCTTGCCCCCTTCGTGGTAAGGGTCGAGACCATCACCACCGGCAGCGGGTGCAGCCGCATCAACTTGTCGAGGAACTGCAGCCCGTTCATGTTGGGCATCTCGATGTCGAGTGTCACGACATCGGGGCTCAGCGTCTTGACCTTCTCGCGCGCCTCGATCGGATCGGCAGCCGTCCCGATCACCAGGATGTCGCCATCCTTGCCGAGCGCCCGCGACAGCACTTCGCGAATAAGCGCGGAATCGTCGACGACCAGCACCTTGATACTCATGCTGCGTCCCTCGCCTTGATTTGCTGCGCCCGTGCCTGGTAGACGGTCTTGCCCACGAGCCGGAAGTTCTCGCTGCCGGCCCCGAGATTCTCCGAGTGGCCGATATAGAGGAAACCTTCGGGTACGAGGATCGCCCCCAGCCGGGCAAACAGCTGCCCCTGCGTCTTCTTGTCGAAATAGATCGCCACGTTCCGGCAGAACACCGCATCGAACGGTCCGCGCATCGGCCATGGCGTGTGAATGAGGTTGAGCGGCTTGAACGAGATCAGCTCGCGCGCCGCAGCGGGTATCCGGATCTGTCCGGCGCCGGCGGGTTCGAACAGATCCGAGCGTTCACGGCTGAGCCCGTTGAGTTCCCCCACCGGGTAGACGCCCGCCGCCGCCTTGGCGACGACATTGGTGTCGATGTCGGTGGCAAGGATGCGGAAATCCCAACGCTTCAGCTCCGGAAACGCATCCAGCAGGTCGAGCGCGATGGTGTAGGGCTCCTGCCCCGTCGAGCAGCCCGCCGACCAGATCCGCAGTTTCGGCCGGCCATTGGGGCCCATGCGCGGGCGCTGCTGCATCAGCTGCGCCACATAGGTTCGAAGGTGCGCGAAGTGATGGTCCTCGCGCCAGAACCGCGTCAGGTTCGTGGTCAGGGCGTTGACGAATTCCTGCGCGTCGGCCGGCGTACCGGCTCGCTCTAGGTGATCGAGATAGGCGTCGAACGAACCAAGCCTCAGGCCGCGTACCAGCTTGCCGAGCCGCGAGATCACCAGTGTGCGCTTTGCGTCGGAGAGCGAAATGCCGGCCTCGGCATAAACGCGGGCCTTGACCCGGTTGAACTCCCGATCGCTTAGGGCAAATTCGCCCTGCTCCATACGACGTCTCCCGTTCGGCCTCAGTTGGCCTTTCGCGCCGGGAGCTGCAACGCCTTGGCCGCGACCGTACCGACCGCGTTGACGTTGCTGTCGAGGCGGGCAATTGCCCCACCGCCCTCATCCAGCGCACCGGCGATCATGTCCGTCTCATTGCTTAGATTCTCTAAATGCGAGCCGAGTCCGAAAAGTATTTTTTTAAGTTGCTCGGTTTCGACGGCCGACTGGTCGGAGTTCTTGCGGCTGGTGCCGACCATGGTGCGGATTCCTCGCGCCGCCTTCTGGGTCGCCTGCGCCAGCGTTCGCACCTCTGCGGCTACCACGGCGAAGCCCGCGCCCTTCTCTCCCGCCCGCGCCGCCTCGACCGCCGCGTTGAGCGCCAGCAGGTTGGTGCGGAAACTCACGTCCTCGATGGCCGAGACCATCTTGTCGATCTGGGTGGTCGCCGTTCCGACCGCATCCACGGCCGTCCCCGCGCGTTGCACGGCGAGCGCCGCGTCGGCCGCCATCTGCACCGCCTCGCGTTCGAGCCCCCGTACCGTCCTGGTCCGCTCCCGCCCTGTTCCGATGGCCCCCGCGGCCACGACGAGGCCGGCGCGGCTCTGGTCGGCGAGTTCGGCAAGCGAGGTGACGCTGGCCCGATAGCGGTCGATGGCCCGCAGGATCGCCTCCATCTTGGCCTCGAGCAGGTCGCGCGCCACTGCCGCCTCGTCGCGCTCGCCGACGATCTCCTCGATGGCGTCCCGGAAGGTCCGCACCTGCGGCGCGAGCCCCAGGGAGCCAGTGAGCAGGGCCGGGTCCACGTCGTCCCCATCAAGGATCTTCTGCAGGGCGCGGATCGGCCGGTCGAACGCTTCAAGCGCCTCACCCAGTGCCTTGAGGGCGGGCGAATGCTGGTGGCTCCACGGATCGAACCGGAAGCTCGTGCGGCCCTGCCGGAGCGCGGTGACGAAGGCGTCGAAGTCCTCGTCGGCGATATGGTAGCCGGCCGGCTCCAGCTCGATCAGCCGCCGTCCGCCGGACATGTCGTGCCGCTCGGCCACGAAGCGATGCCGCCCGACCGCCACGATGCCCTCGCTCGCCATGTGGGCATCACCCAGCAATTCGGCGGCATCACCCCCCTCGACTGCGCGGCGGTCGAGGGCCTCCACACCCGCGGTGACCCCGCAGATCGTACCATCGGCACCGATGACCATCGCCGGATGGCGGAGCCGGTGGAAGGCTGCCTTGAACTGATTGGCCCGTTCGAGCCGCTGGCCGAGGCTGGCAACGATCGCCTCGACGCTGGTCGCATCCTGAGACTTGAGGCCGACCGCCTCGCCGACGGCGGCGAGCCTGTCGGCAAAGCTGCGGTCGGCACGCCAACCCAGGACGGTGCTGAGCGCAAACGCAGCCGTGCATCCCACTATCGCGACGAGCAGACCAACAAGGCTGGGACCGAACAGCATCATGCTGCCTGCCGCGAGCAGCGCAGCGAGCAACCAGGCGATATTGGCGATGAGCGCTACGCTCAGGCGGCGCACGAATCAGGCTCCGGCGGGCCTCCAGCAGGCCCTCGACGTCACCGTAGGGGCGCATGGTTAACCAAGCGTATAGGGAGCCTGGCCGGGGTAAGTATTCGGTACGCCCCCGCGCCAGCCTAGAAAAGCTCGATATCGTCCTCGACCGGCGGCTTGGTGACCAGCGCCTGGCGGCGGGTCGCGGCCACGGCAAGTTCTTCCTTGGCGATCGAGGCGTTGGCGGTGTTGTCGAGCCGCTTGACGAAGGCTCGGCCCGAGGCCGGCTTGAACATGACCCGGCGGGCATAGTTGCCCCCCATGTCCTCCTTGGCCATCATGTAGCCTTCGTCGGCGAGAAACTGCCGCACGAAGTCGATGTTCTTGGCGCCCACGTCGTCGAGCGCGGCATTGATCTTGCCGCCGCCGAACACCTTGATTTCAAGGTTGGATTTCTTGCCGGTGCCGCGGGTGAGCACCTTGTTGATCAGCTGCTCCATGGCAAACGCGCCATACCGCGCCGACGCGCCGTAGCGGTCTCGGGCCGAACCGGACTGCTCGGCCAGCAGGAAGTGGTTCATGCCGCCGACATTGGCAACCACGTCGCGGACGCAGGCCGAAATGCAGCTCCCAAGCACGGTGGAATAGGTCAGGTCGCTTTCGCCCGAAACGAGGCAATCGCCCTGATGCACCGTCGTGACGACCCCACGGTCGAATTCTGGCGGCAGGGAACTCGGCAGGACCATTCTTGCAGCGACCTCGTCAGATATTACATTCCGATCGTTACCCAACAATCGTTAGTGAAGCGCTAACCAAACCCCGCGCCTGCGACAGAACTGCGTTTCTTGGCAAGAAGGCATTCAGAAATGGACGCTAAGGTTGAGTGATGAAGTCGGGGG
>CAMDAL010000089.1 GCA_945888565.1 Devosia equisanguinis
CCTCGGGACAGGTGACGGGCCGGAACTGCACTCGGACACCTATGACTTCAATGACGACGTGATCCCGGTGGGGGTGAGCTACTGGGTGCGGCTGGTGGAAGGGGCTTCGGCGAAGGCGTAGCGGCGCGTCGCGCCGACCGCCGGACCTAAGCCCATCGGCCGATTTTCCGACCTCTCGCCAGTCCCTAAAGTTCGCGGCATGACCGACTCACCTTCCGCCGTCGTGATCGCGCGCCGGACCCTCCTCACCATCCTGATTTCGGCGGCCGGTGGCGGGATTGCGGCTGCCGTCGGTCTGCCGGCCGGGTGGCTGATGGGTGGGGCACTGGCTGTCGCGATTGCCGCGCTCTCGGGCGTCAGGGTGATGCTGCCGAACTGGCTGCGCGACGCCACGTTCGTCGCCACCGGCCTCTCGATGGGTGCCTCCGTCGCCCGCGACTCGGTGGCGATGATGATCCAGTGGCCGGTGACGCTGGCGGGGCTGGTGCTCGAGCTCATCCTCATCATCTCGATCACCGGCTACGTGCTGCGAAAATTCTTCGGGCTCGACCGGGGCACGGCCTATCTCAGCTCGTTTCCGGGGCATCTCAGCTTCGTCATGTCGATCGCCGCGGCGGGGGTGGGAGATAGCCGGCAGATCGTCATCATCCAGGTGATCCGCATTCTGCTGCTCACCATCTGCGTGCCGATCGGGGCGCTGTTCCTGCCGATCGGACACTTCGAGGGGCTGGTTTCCACCGCTCCGCCGATGGAGGTGATGACGCTGCTGCCGGTGGCGATCGGCTGCGCCATCGCCGGCTTCATCCTGACGAAGCTGCGGGCGCCGGCGGGCTACGTGCTCGGCGCCATGGCGTTCTCGATCGCCGCCAAGCTGGCCGGTTGGTTCGAGGGGCAGATACCGCCGCTGCTGCTGACGATCACCTTCATCATGGTCGGCGCCATGATCGGCGTGCGCTTCAACGGCATCACCCGGCAGGAGTTCTGGCGGGCGGCGAAGGGCGGATTGGTGGGCACCGCCATAACGGTCGCGATCAGCACCACGGTGGTGCTGGCGATCACGCCGCTGGTGGCGATGCCGTTCGGGCAGATCTGGCTCGGGCTGTCGCCGGGCGGGCTCGAGGGCATGGGCGCGCTGGGCATCGCGCTGGGGTTCGATACGGCGTTCATCGCGGCGCATCACGTGAGCCGGCTGCTGCTGCTGACGTTTGCGATACCCTTCGTGACGATGCTGGTGCGGGAGAAGCCGCCGACCTGAGCGGCGCCCCCGCTTCTACTTGCGTCGCCCGCCGAAGCTCGGCGTCACCTCGCCGGTCGGGAGGAAGGCGAAGCCGCTGCCGGCCAGCGTCAGCTTGTTCTTCTTCACCTCGGCCCCCTGCGAAATCTCCAGCGGAGCGATGCCTTCGGCCCCGGTGAGGGTGACCGTGACCGGATCGGGCGAGAGGTTGAACAGGCAGGTCAGTGCTTCGTTGCTCGACTTGGAGCCGAAGCGGCGGAAGGCGAGGAGCGGTTCGGCGACCTTGAAGAACTCGATGTCGCCGTCGGTGAGCACCGGATGGACTTTGCGGAAGGCGATCATCTGCCGGTAGAAGTGCAGGGTCGAGGCCGGATCGGCTTCCTGGTGGGCGACGTTCAGTGTCGAGTGCTCGGGCTTGACCGGCAGCCAGGGTTTTCCGGACGAGAAGCCGTTGGGCGCCTCGCCTTCGTCCCACGGGATCGGGGTGCGGCAGCCGTCGCGGCCCTTGTATTCGGGCCAGAAGCGGATGCCCGGGGGATCGGTCAGTTCCTCGTACAGCAGATCGGCCTCGGGCAGGCCGAGTTCCTCGCCCTGGTAGAGGCAGATCGAACCCTTGAAGCTCAGCAGCATGGCAGCGGCCTGCCGTGACAGGGCGCGTTGGTCGGCGGCGTAGGGCGACCAGCGCGAGACGTGGCGGTTCACGTCGTGGTTGGAGAAGGCCCAGCACGGCCAGCCGTTCGGGGCGTGGGCGAAGAACTTGCGCTGCTTTTCGCGGAAATGCGCGGCGGTGAACTCGTTGCCCAGCATGTCGAAGGTGTAGGCCATGTGCAGCTTGTCGCCGCCGGAGGTATACTCCTCCATCAGTTGCATGCCCTTGTGGCTGTCGCCGATCTCACCGACCGTGGTGCGGTTCTCGAACTGGTCGAGCAGGGTGCGGACGCGCTTCAGGAATTCGACGTTTTCGGGCTGGCTCTTGCCGTAGCGGTGTTCCTGCATGTCGTAGGGGTTTACGGCATAGGGCAAATGCTTCGGGCGCTTGGCGGGTGGATTGTTCCGCAACTGCTTGTCGTGGAAGTAGTAGTTGACGGTGTCGAGGCGGAAGCCGTCGACGCCGCGCTCGAGCCAGAAGCGCAAGACGTCGAGCAGCGCGTTCTGCACGTCCGGATTGTGGAAGTTCAGGTCGGGCTGGCTGCCGAGGAAATTGTGGAAATAGTACTGGCCGCGGGAGGGGTTCCATTCCCAGGCGCGGCCGCCGAAGACCGACGGCCAGTTGTTGGGCGGCGAGCCGTCCTTCTTGGGGTCGGCCCAGACATACCAGTCGGCCTTGGCGTTGGTGCGGTTCAGCTTGCTCTCGCGGAACCAGGGGTGCTGGTCGGAGGAGTGCGAAATCACCTGGTCGATGATGACCTTGAGGCCGAGCGCGTGGGCGCGCTTGATGAGGTCGTCGAAATCCTCGAGGCTGCCGAACAGGCGATCGACTTCCTTGTAGTCGGAGACGTCGTAGCCCATGTCGGCCTGCGGCGACTGGTTGATGGGGCTGAGCCAGATGGCGTCGACGCCGAGGCTGGCAATGTGATCGAGCCGGCGCATGATGCCGGGCAGGTCCCCTACCCCGTCGCCGTTCGTATCCTGAAACGAGCGCGGATAGACCTGATAGATCACCGCGCCGCGCCACCACTCAGCCGTCATTGCCGTCTCCGATTTGCCTCGCGCCAAGTGTTGCGGCGCGAGGGGAAGAAACGCAAATCCTTTGATGGCCGGGCGGGTTCCCGGAAGCCGTCGCAACGCCGATGTGTCATCCCTGCGAACGCAGGGACCCACGTTGAAACCGGCGCGGACGATAAGGTGGGTCCCCGCTTTCGCGGGGATGACACCGCAGTGGAACCTCCCTCGTGACGCACCTAGTCAACGTTGAAGGCTAGACCTGCTCGTACGCGAGCGACGGGAACTGGGTGGCGTATTTGCCGCCCGAGCAATCGATATGGGCGCCGGTAATGTACTGGCCGAGGTCGGACGCGAGGAAGCTGAGCAGGTTCGCCACGTCTTCCGGGGTGCCCCAGCGGCGGAGCGTCAGGGTGTCGAGCAGCTTTTCCTTGCGGTCGGGGGGCGCGTCGGCGAAGCGGTTCATCAGGGTCGGGACCATGCCGGGCGAGTAGCAGTTGACCGTCACATCGTAGGGGCCGAGTTCGCCGGCCATGACGCGGGTGAAGCCGACGACGGCGTATTTCGAGCTGGCATACGCGGCGCTGCCGATCGAGGGCGTGATGGCGGCGTAGGAGGCGGCATTGAGGATGCGGCCCGATTTCTGGCGCTTCATGATCGGCGCCACGGCCTGGCACATCAGGAAGGTGCCCTTGGCGTTGGTGTCGAAGTTGGCATCCCAGGTCTCTTCGGCGAGTTCGGTGACCTTGGCGCCCGAAGCGACGCCGGCATCGTTGACGAGAATATCGACGCGGCCGTACTTGGCCTCGATCTCGGCAACCGCGCTGGCCACCTGGTCCTTGTGGCGAACGTCGGCATTGACCTGAAGCCCGTCCCAGCCGGCCTTCTGCCACTCGGCGGTGGCGTCATCGAGCAGGTCCTGCTTGAAATCAATGATGGCGACCTTGGCCCCTTCCTGGGCGAAGGTGCGGGCGATGACGCGCCCGATGCCGCGGCCGCCGCCAGTGACGATGGCGACCTTGTTGTTCAGATCAATCTGCATGCTTCCTCCTGAGCCCTCTCCCGGGGGCGAAACTGAGAATCAGACGACAGCGCTGATGAGCGGTTCGCCGGCGAAATGAGCGGCAAGGTTGGCGACGACGAGGTCGCCCATCTTGTTGCGGGTCTGGTGGGTGGCGCTGCCCATGTGCGGGCTGAGCACGACATTGTCGAGGGCGAACAGCGCCTCGGGAACCTTCGGCTCGGCCTCGAACACGTCGAGCGCGGCGCCGCCAAGCTTGCCCTGCTGCAGCATCTCGACGAGCACCGGCTCATCGACCAGCGTGCCACGGCCCATGTTGACGAGGTAGCCCTCGGGGCCGAGCGCTTCGAGCACCTGGCGATTGACGATCTTGTCGGTGGCCTTGCCACCCGGCGCGATCAGCACCAGCCAGTCGACGTCGCGGGCCATGTCCGCGAGGTTGTCATAGTAGATGTAGGGCTCGTCAGGCTGGCGGTTGCGGCCGTGATAGACGACGCGCATCTTCATCGCCTGCAGGCGCACGGCAATTTCCTTGCCGATGCGGCCGAGGCCGAGGATGCCGACGGTCCTGGCGTTGAGCTCGACCTGCAACGGGTAGCCGCCCTTCAGCCACTTGCCTTCGCGCACGAAGCGGTCGGTCTGCGGCAGCTTGCGCGCGAGAGCGATCATCAGGCCGACGGTGATCTCGGCCATGGCGTCGTTCAGCACGTTGGGGGTGTTGGTGACGCGGATGCCGCGCGCCTTGGCGGCCCTGGTGTCGATCGTATCGTAGCCGACGCCGAAATTGGCGATCATCTCGAGCTTGGGAAGCCGTTCCATCAGCTCGGCGCTGACATTGCCGCCGGCGATGGCGCGGAGGCGGGGCGCGACCTCGGCGATGAGCGCATCCTTGTCGGCCGCTTCGTGCAGCTTGTGCACGGTGAAGCGCTCGGCGAGCATCTTCTCGCAGCGCTCGAGCAGCTTGTGGGTCTGCAGGATTTCGTCAGCCATTTAAACGTCCCTTCTTCTCGGGCGCCTTTGTAAGGGGAATCGCGCAAGGGGTGAAGGAGACATTGGTCGGCCAGTGCACTGGCAAACATTCATGGCCTACGCGTGGAACTTGGCTTGTGGGCTACGCTTAAATGTGTAGCAATACTAGTGCAGTGGGTGGCCGCAGAGCCCGAAGCGGGAGTGAATGAGCGCAACGCCGTTCGACGAAATGCACAATGCGGATGGGTCGGTCCGCGAACCTTATCTCATTCTGGAAGAGTGGCTGAAGGATCAGCCACCGCAGGCACTCAGCCTGATGTCCGGAGACGCCGAGGCGCTATTCCGGCGGCTGGGCATCACCTTTGCCGTCTATGGCAGCAACGAGGGCAGCGAGAAGCTGATCCCGTTCGACATCATTCCGCGGATCGTTTCGGCGATCGAATGGCGGAAGCTGTCGAAGGGCATCGAGCAGCGGGTGCGGGCGCTCAACGCCTTCCTGCATGACATTTACCACCGGCAGGAAATCCTGAAGGCGGGGCGGGTGCCGGAAAAACTGATCCTCAACAACTCGGCGTTCTGTCCCGAGATGATGGGGCTGGACCCGGCACGCGGGGTGTATTCGCACATCATCGGCGTCGACATGGTCCGCGTCGGACCGGACGACTGGTATGTGCTCGAGGACAACCTGCGGACGCCGTCGGGCGTGAGCTACATGCTCGAGAACCGCGAGGCGATGCTGCAACTGGCGCCGGAGCTGTTCCAGCGCTACAAGGTGGCTTCGGTCGAGACCTACCCCGAGACGTTGCGGCGGACGATGGAGTCGGTAGCGCCCGCTGGCGTCACCGGCGCGCCGAACCTTGTCGTACTGACGCCCGGCATCCACAACTCGGCCTATTTCGAGCACTCGTTCCTGGCCGACCAGATGGGGGCCGAACTCTGCGAGGGGCAGGACCTGTTCGTCGAGAACGGCAAGGTCTACATGCGGACGACTACGGGACCCGAGCGGGTGGACGTGATCTACCGCCGCATCGACGACGATTTCCTCGATCCCCTCACCTTCCGGCCGGATTCGATGCTGGGCGTACCGGGGTTGTTCGATGCCTATCGCGCCGGCAACGTGACGCTGGTGAACGCGCCGGGTACCGGCATTGCCGACGACAAGGCGGTCTACACCTACGTGCCCGAGATCATCGAGTTCTACCTCGGCGAGAAGGCACTGCTGAAAAACGTACCGACGTACAATTGCACCGACCTCGACCAGCGGGCCTATGTGCTCGACCACCTGCAGGAACTGGTGGTGAAGGAGGTGCACGGCTCGGGCGGCTACGGCATGATGGTGGGGCCGGCATCGACCAAGGCGATGCGCGAGGAGTTCCGCCGGAAAATCCTGGCGCGGCCGGACAACTATATCGTGCAGCCGACGCTGGCACTTTCGACGTGCCCGACGTTCGTCGACCGGGGGATTGCACCGCGGCACGTGGACCTTCGGCCCTATGTGCTGGTGGGCGACGACATCCGGATCACGCCGGGCGGGCTGACCCGCGTGGCGCTGAAGAAGGGATCGCTGGTGGTGAACTCGTCGCAGGGCGGCGGGACGAAGGATACGTGGGTGCTGGAGGAATGAGGATGAAGTTCTCCGGCCACGGCGCCCTGCATACCCCCCTCTCCGCGCTCCGTCAGGAGGTCCGCCATGCTCGGTAGGACCGCGCAGAACCTGTTCTGGCTGTCGCGCTATATCGAGCGGGCGGAGAACATGGCCCGGATGTTCGAGGTGGGCTATCGCATGAGCCTGACCTCGCGGCGCGAGGGATCGGCGTCGGAGCACCTGATCTCGATGATGCAGGCAGCCGAAGTCGATGAGGGGTTCAACCTCAAGTACAAGCAGGCCGACGTGAATGCGGTGGCGCATTACATGCTGTTCGACGAGGAGAACTACTCCTCGGTGAGATCGTGCCTGCTGGCAGCAAGGACCAATGCGCGATCGGTGCGCACCGCGCTGACCACGGACATGTGGGAGTCGATCAACTCCGCCTGGCTGGAGTTTTCCGCCATCCGGCCGCGCGACGTGAACGGGGCGAAGCTGCAGGAACTGCTTGGGTGGATCAAGCAGGTGAGCCATCGCTACCGCGGCGCGCTGCTTTCGACGTTCCTGCGCGACTCTGGCTATGCGTTCAGCCAGCTGGGCAATTTCGTCGAGCGAGCCGACAACACGGCGCGCATTCTCGACATGAAGTACTACGTGCTGCTGCCGCGGGCGTCGCTGGTGGGCAGCGATGTGGACGTGGCGCAGTGGACGATGATCCTGCGCGCGGCATCGGCGCATCGCAGCTACCGGCACGTGTACCATGACCGCTACAAGGCCTGGAACATCGCCGACTACCTGATCCTTCGCTCGGAGATGCCGCGGTCGCTGAGTTTCTGCGTCGACTGGATCAACCGGACGATCGACATGCTCGAGGACATTTACGGCACCCGCACCAAGGGGCACGACGCCGCGGATTCGGTGACGGCACTGCTTGCCGATACGACCGTGGACCGCATCTTCGAGTATGGGCTGCACGAGTTCCTGACGGAATTCATCCACCGTAACAACCAGATCACCGAAGCGCTGGCCGAAAGCTACAATTTCTACTGATGCTGATCACCATACGCCACAAGCTGAGCCTGACGCTGGGACCGGGAATTGTCCGGAGCGTGCAGCACGTGCTGCTGACGCCGCAGACCGGACCGACGCAGACGGTTCGCGAGTGGGCGATCGACATGCCGGGGTTTGCGGACGCCGCGAGCTTCCTCGACGGGTTCGGCAACCGGGCGCAGCTGGTGAGCCAGCATCGGCCGGAGGCGGAGCTGGTGGTGTCGGTATCGGGCGTGGTGGAGACAATCGACCGCAATGGGGTCGTCGGCCGGGTCGCCGGCGAACCGCCTCCGGCGCTCTACCGGCGGCCGTCGCCGCTGGCCAAGGCGGCAGGCGCGATCACCAGCAAGTTCCGCTCGGGGCCGAAGGGCGGCCAGGGCCGCATCGCGCTGCTGCATGACCTGATGGCGCGGGTGGAAGAGGTGGTCGGCGGTGCGCAGACGCAGTCTCAGAGCCAGTCGCAGGGTGGCCAGTCGCAGAGCCAATCACAGGGTGAAGCGGTGACGGCAGCCGCGGCGGATTTCGCGCATGCGTTCATCGGCGCGGCGCGCGGGCTGGAGATTCCGGCGCGCTACGTCACGGGCTACGTGGCCGAGCACGGCGAGGACGCCTACTGGCACGCCTGGGCCGAGGCCTGGGACGAAGGGCTGGGCTGGATCGGGTTCGACCCGGCGCTTGGCTATTGTCCGAAGGACAAGCATGTGCGGGTGGCGGTGGGGCTCGACGCCGGAAGCGTGCCGCCGGTGCGGAGCGTACCGGTGATTGCTGCGCCGGTGTTGGAGCTGACGGTCGCGGGGCAGTAGGGCTGTCGGCACACAGTGCCTGTGCAGCCCCCTCCACCAGACTTCGTCTGGTCCCCCTCCCCCGCTTCGCAGGGGAGGATCGCCGGAGAGCTCAGCGCCTCATAGCCCCAGCAGATACAGCCAGATACTCACCGTCACCACGCTCAGCACTGTCGAGATGAGGATGGTGTTGGTGGCGACGTTGACGCTGCGGTTGTAGTAGGTGGCGAAGACGAAGGCGTTGATGCCGGTGGGCATGGCGGCGAGCAGCACGCCGTAGCGCAGGTACTCATGATCGACGTGGAAGACGTGGACCATGAGCAGGTAGGCGATCACCGGCTGCACCAGCAGCTTGAGCAGCGACATGGCGAGCGACTGGGCCCAGATATCGGACAGGCGGTATTCGTTGAGCGCGCCGCCTAGGCCGAACAGGGCGGCGGGGGTGACGGCCGCGGCCATCATGGTGACAAAGGCGTTCACGGGCTCGATGAGGCCGATATTAAGGAGGTTCACCGCGACGCCGAGCGCGATGCCCCACAGCAGCGGGTTGGCTATGATGCGCTGGAAGGCCACCCACAGCGTCTTGTGCAGCGGCGCGCCGTCGCGGCGGGCGAATTCCATCACCAGCATGCCCAGCGTGATCAGCATGGAGGCGTGGAAGGCGATGATCGAGAACGCCGTCACCAGCGCATCGTCGCCATAGGCACGCTGCAGGATGGGGATGCCGATCAGCACGGTGTTGGTGAAGGTGCCCGAGAAGCCGGAGGCGACAGCCTCACCCGGCCGATCCTTGAACAGCCGCATGGAAATGAGAATGCCGGAGGCGAAGACCACCAGGGCGCCGACATAGAACGAGCCAATGACCGACCAGTTGAAGGTGGTCGAGAAATCCGACGTCGCCATGGCGTAGAACAGCAGGCAGGGCGTCGCGAAATTGTTCACGAACATCACGAGCCCGCGGACCCCTTCGGAGGGGAACAGGCGGAAGCGGACGGCCGAGTAGCCGAGCACCATCAGCGCGAAGACCGGCAGGATGACGTTGACGATGGCGAGCATGGCAAACCGGCGGAGGGTGGAGGCGCCTAGTGCACCTCAAGCGACCGCCGGTCAATGCCAGCGATCTCAGCCTTTCGCCAGCGGTGGGCGGCTCTGCAGTCCGGCGAGTGCTCCGACCCCGGACAATATGACGTTGATCCGACGGGGGTTTGTCTCCTAGATCAGCGGCAGTGCTTTTGTTCGAGACCCCGCCGAAATGACCAGTGCAGCAGTGCCCTACGACGTGTTCGTCATCGGCGGGGGCGTCAACGGAACGGGGATTGCCCGCGATGCGGCGGGGCGCGGCCATGCGGTGATGCTGGCCGAAATGCACGACCTTGCATCGGGCACCTCGTCGGCGGCGACCAAGCTGGTGCATGGAGGCCTGCGCTACCTCGAGCACTACGAGTTCCGGCTGGTGCACGAGGCGCTGGCGGAGCGCGAGGTGCTGTGGGCCTCGGCGCCGCATATCATCTGGCCGCTGCGCTTCGTGCTTCCCTACGAGAAGGGGCAGCGCCCGGCGTGGCTGCTGCGCGCCGGGCTGTTCCTCTACGACAATCTCGGCGGGCGGAAGCTGCTGCCGGCGACCAAGACGCTGGACCTGACCAAGGACGAAGCGGGGAAGCCGCTGAAGCCCGGCTACACGATCGGGTTCGAATACTCGGACGGCTGGGTGGATGATTCGCGGCTGGTGGCGCTCAACGCCCGCGATGCAGCCGACAAGGGCGCGCGGGTAGTGACGCAGACCAAGGTGGTCTCGGCGCGTCGCGACGGCGGGCTCTGGCAGATCGAGCTGGCCGGGCCTGACGGGCGGGAGACGGTGTCGGCGCGGATGCTGGTGAATGCCGGCGGGCCGTGGGTCGATACGGTGATCCGCGAGACGGTAGGGCGCAACGACGCCCACAACGTGCGGATGGTGAAGGGCAGCCACATCGTGGTGAACAAGCTGTTCGACCACGACCGCTGCTACTTCTTCCAGAACGCCGACGGGCGGATCTTCTTTGCCATCCCCTACGAGGCCGACTTCACCCTGATCGGCACGACCGACCAGGACTATTCCGGCGATCCGCGCGACGTGCAGATTTCCGACGAGGAGACGGACTACCTGCTGGCGGCCACCAACGAGTATTTCGCGAAGCCGATCACCCGCGACGACATCGTGTGGACCTATTCGGGGGTGCGGCCGCTGTTCGACGACGGCGCATCAGCGGCGCAGGAAGCGACGCGCGACTATGTGCTGAAGGTGGAGGGCGAAGGGGATGGTCCGCTGCTCAACATCTTCGGCGGCAAGCTGACGACGCACCGGAGGTTGAGCGAGCAGGCGGTCGACAAGATCGAGACGCTGATCGGCGCCAAGGGGCCACGCTGGACGAAGACCGGTCGGCTGCCGGGCGGCACCTTTCCGGCGACGGGGTTCGAGGCACTGGTGCGGGCGCATACGGCGAGCTATCCGCGACTGGATGGCGGGCTGGTACGGCGGCTTACGCGCGCTTATGGCACGCTGATGCCCGCGGTGGTGGCGGGCGCGACCACGATGGAAGAGCTGGGACAGCATTTCGGCTCGAACCTCTATGCCCGCGAAGTCGACTACCTGATCGGCCGCGAGTGGGCGCGGACGGCCGAGGATGTGCTGTGGCGGCGCAGCAAGCTGGGGCTGCGTGTGGGCGCGGAAGACAAGGCGAGCCTGGCGCGCTACATGGAGGAAAAAACGAGGGGGATCGTTCTGGCATGAGCGGCAATATTCTGGCCATCGACCAGGGGACAACGTCGAGCCGGGCTATCGTGTTCAACGAGCGGCAGCAGATCGCCGGCATCGGCAAGATGGAGTTTACCCAGCACTTTCCGCAGGATGGCTGGGTGGAGCATGTGCCCGAGGAAATCTGGGCGACGTGCATCTGGTCGGCGAAGACGGCGCTGAAGCAGGCCAAGCTCAAGGCCGACGATATCGCGGCGATCGGCATCACCAACCAGCGCGAGACGACGATCGTGTGGGACCGGGCAACCGGCAAGGCGATCCACAATGCCATCGTCTGGCAGGACCGGCGCACCCACAAGGTGTGCGAGAAGCTGAAGCGGGCGGGGCACGAGCCGGGGATCAACAAGAAGACCGGGTTGCTGCTCGACCCCTACTTCTCGGCGACGAAGCTGGCGTGGATTTTGGACAACGTGCCGGGGGCGCGGAAGCGGGCGGAGAAGGGTGAGCTCGCCTTCGGCACGGTGGACAGCTACCTGATCTGGCGGCTGACGGGCGGCAAGTCGCACGCCACCGACGTGACCAATGCGTGCCGCACGCTGCTCTACAATATCCGGACCAACGCCTGGGATGATGAACTGCTAGCGCTGTTCCGCATCCCGCGCGCCATCCTGCCCGAGGTGAAGGACAATGCGGCCGACTTCGGCACGACCGACCCCGATGTGCTGGGCGCGGCGATCCCGATCTACGGGGCGGCGGGCGACCAGCAGGCGGCGACGATAGGGCAGGCCTGCTTTGCGCCGGGCATGCTGAAATCGACCTATGGCACGGGGTGTTTCGCGCTGCTGAACACCGGCAAGGACCTGGTGCGCTCGAAGAACCGGCTGCTGACGACGATTGCCTACCGCATCGACGGCGAGACCACCTATGCGCTCGAGGGCGCCATCTTTGTCGCCGGGGCCTCGGTGCAGTGGATGCGCGACATGCTGGGGCTGTTCGAGAAATCGGCCGATGCCGGCGCGCTGGCGGCCAAGGCCGACCCGACGCAGAACGTATACCTGGTGCCGGCCTTCGTGGGGCTGGGGGCGCCGTGGTGGGACGCAGAGGCTCGGGCCTCGATCACCGGGCTGACGCGCGGATCGGGGCCGGCGGAGTTCGCGCGGGCGGCGCTCGAATCCGTCAGCTACCAGACGCGCGACCTGATCGATGCGATGCGCAAGGACTGGAAGGGCGCCACCGACACTGTGCTGCGGGTCGATGGCGGCATGGTGGGTTCGGACTGGACGATGCAGTTCCTCGCCGACATGCTCGATACGCCGGTCGGCCGGCCGACCATCATGGAGACGACGGCGCTAGGAGCCGCCTGGCTCGCCGGCTACAGGGCCGGGGTGTGGCCCGATATGGCCGGGTTTGCGGAGCGCTGGGCGCTCGACCGGCAGTTCAACCCGCAGATGGACAAGGTAACCCGCAAGCGCAAG
>CAMDAL010000090.1 GCA_945888565.1 Devosia equisanguinis
CACCGACAGCGCCGTCGCCATTGTCGCGCCGCGTACGTCCTCGACCGAGAAGGTCATGCGCATCGTGGTGCCCGTCACCATGCTCTTGCTGGCGATCGTCGCCTGGCACTTCACGGTCGCGCTCAACAACATCCCGAAGTACATCCTGCCCACGCCGGCCGACGTGGTCCTGTCGCTGTGGAACGACTGGCCCACCCTGCTGCCGGCGCTGATGGTCACGCTCAGGATCACCGTCACTGCCTTGACCCTGGCGCTGATCGGCGGGGTGGCGATGGCCATCCTGCTGGTGCAGAGCAAGTGGATCGAACTGGCGCTTTTCCCCTATGCCGTCATCCTGCAGGTGACTCCGGTCATCGCGATTGCGCCGCTGTTGCTCATCTACGTGCATGACACGCAGTCAGTGCTGCTGATCATCGCCTTCCTCGTCGCCTTCTTCCCGATCCTGTCGAACATGGTGGCGGGGCTAAAGAGCGTCGATCACAACCTACTCAACCTCTACGACCTGTACGGCGCCTCGCGCTGGCAGACGCTGATCTACCTCAAGCTGCCGGCCGCCCTGCCCTACTTCATGGCCGGCCTCCGGATCGCGGGTGGCCTGGCGTTGATTGCCGCCGTAGTGGCGGAGTTCGCCGCCGGCACTGCCGGACAAGGCTCTGGACTGGCGTTCCGCCTGCTCGAAGCGCAGTACCGGTTGAACATCCCGCGGCTGTTCGCTGCGCTGATCCTGCTGACCTCAACCGGCATTGCCATCTTCGGCATTACCTCGTTCATCGCCTGGTTCTCGCTGCATCGCTGGCACGAGAGCGCTATCCGGCGGGAGAACTAGGCTTTGTTTGGCACTCCGTCCCTTTCCACGGGCGCCGTCACCCTCCGCAACGCGCGGGTGCCGGCGGCTGCCATGGGCAGCATTGGCAACGGCTCGGTGGCCTCTGTCGATATCGAGATCGCGGATGGCAGGATCGCTGCCATCCGGCCCGCCGGCAGCGCCCCGATTTCTGGCCCGTCGCACGAGATGGATCAGGGACTGGTGCTGCCAGCTTTCGTGGACATCCACACGCATCTCGACAAGGGCCAGATCTGGCCGCGCAAGGAAAATCCCGACGGCACCTGGATGGGCGCGCTGCTCGCCGTCGCCAATGACCGGGAACGGATGTGGGCGGCCGAGGATGTCGAGCGCCGCTTCGACTTTGCGCTGCGCTGCGCCTATGCGCACGGCACCGCCGCCATTCGTACCCATCTTGATTCCGCCCCGCCGCAGCATGAGATCAGCTGGGCGCTGTTCGAGAAGATGCGCGACAAGTGGGCCGGTCGCATCGAGTTGCAGGCCGCGGCCATCGTCGGCCCTGACACGCTGGTGACCCCGCATGAACTCGACACCGTGGCGCGACAGGTGAAGGCGTCGGGCGGCCTGATGGGCGGCTCGGTGGCCACCTTCGACCGCTCGAAGGAAGCCATGTTGCGGGTGGTCGAGAAGGCGGGTGAGCTCGGCATCGACCTCGATCTACACACCGACGAGACCGGCAATCCTGACGCGCACGCCCTGCTCCACCTCGCAGAAGCGGTGCTGGAAACAGGGTATACCGGCAAGGTCATGGCGGGACATTGCTGCGTGCTGACGGTGCAGGACGAGCGCACCGTGCGCACCACCATCGACAAGGCCGTAGAGGCGGGCATCGCCATCGTCTCGCTGCCGATGTGCAACATCTATCTGCAGGATCGCGACAACGCCAACGGCCGGGTCCGCACGCCGATCCGGCGGGGCGCGACGCTGCTCAACGAATTCAAGACAGCCGGTGCCGTCGTCGCCATCGCGTCGGATAACACCCGCGACCCGTTCTATGCCTATGGCGACCTCGACGGGGTGGAAGTGCTGCGCGAGGGTGCCCGTATCCTGCAGTTCGACCATCCGCAGGACATGGCGTGGGACTGGGTGCGGGCCGTCGGCAGCGCGCCCGCCGCGCATGCCGGGTTTGCCTACAAGGCAGTGATCGAGCCAAGCGCTCCGGCCGACCTCGTGCTGTTCCGTGCCCGCACCTGGACCGAACTGAACTCGCGACCGCAAGCTGATCGGATTGTCCTGCGTCAAGGCAAGGCGATCGACACGACGCTACCGGATTACCGCGAACTCGACGACCTGATGGAGTAACAACATGAACCTCGAAGGCTTCCGCGCCGCGCTCGGCGACATTCCGGTCGAAGACAATGCGCGCATCGTGCAGCAGAAGAGCCGCGACCACTACTGGTACTCGCCGCGCCTGAAGGCGCAACTCGACGGCGTGACCGCGCAGCTCGTCGTTTCCCCCCGCTCGACCGAGGAAGTCGTGACGACGCTGAAGGCGGCGTTCGCCAACGAGGTGCCGATCACCCCGCGTGGCGCCGGCACCGGCAATTACGGGCAGGCGATGCCGCTATCGGGTGGCGCGATGCTCAGCCTCACCAACATGGACAAGGTGCTGAAGATCGAGAAGGACCGCGTTCGCGCCGAGGCCGGCGTGATCATGGAAAAGCTCGACGAGGAAACCGCCCACGCGGTGAACGGCGAACTGCGCTTTCACCCCTCGACCTACCGGATGGCGACCCTGGGCGGCTTCATCGCCGGCGGGTCGGGCGGCGTTGGCTCCATTCGCTGGGGCGGGCTGCGCAATTTCGGCAATATCCTCGGGCTGAAGGTCGTGACCTGCGAGGCCGAGCCGCGCGTGCTCGACCTCACGGGGCCGGACATCCTCAAGGTCGCGCATGCCTACGGCACCAACGGCATCATCGTCGAAGCCGAGATGCCGCTGACGGCGCATTACGACTGGGTCGACATGATGGTCGGCTTCGATTCGATCATGGAGGCCTGCGCCTTCGCCGAGCAGGTTGCTCGGCAGGATGGCCTGCTCTGCAAGGAAATCTCGCCCGTCGCGGCGCCGCTGGCCCATGACTATTTCAACCGCCACCGGCCCTATATCCGCTCGCGCGAGCAATCGGTGGTGCTGCTGATGGTGGCGCCCGCCGCCGTGCCGGCGATGGTCGACTTCGTTGAATTCCACAAGGGCGACATGCTGGTGAACGCGGCAACGCTGGACGCCGAGACGAAGGCCAAGCTGCCGCCGATCTACGAGCTCGCCTGGAACCACACCACGCTGCGCGGCCTCAAGATCGACCCGACGATCACGTACCTGCAGACCCAGTATCCGGACCTCGCGCACGTCCAGTGGGCAGTCGACACGTTCGGCGACGAGATGCCGATGCATATCGAGATGACCCGTTTCGACGGGCGCATCGTGTTCTCCGGCCTGCCGGTGGTGCGCTACACCTCCGAGGAGCGGCTCGAGGAGATAATCCGGCTGCATGAGGAAAATGGCTGCCTCGTCTTCAACCCGCATCGCTACACCCTCGAGGAGGGCGGGATGAAGAAGACCGACCGGGCGCAACTGCAGTTCAAGAAGGAGGCCGACCCCAAGGGCATCCTGAACCCGGGCAAGATGATCGCCTGGGACGATCCGGATTTCGACTTCGACTCGGGCCGCACCTGGCTGTTCACCGGGCTGTACACGCTGGGTACCGCGGCCGAATGAAGGTCCTTGTCGTCCACGCCCACCCGGTCGAAACCAGCTACAACCGCGCTTTGTTCAACGCTGCCTGCGAGGCGCTGCGCGCCAAGGGCGACGAGGTGGATGCGCTCAATCTCTACGACGAGGAGTTCCGCGCGGTGATGAGCCGCACCGAACGGCTCGAGTACCACGACGTGCCGGGCAACCTGACGCCCGAGATCAAGCCCTATGTCGACAGGCTCCGCGCCTGCGACAAGATCGTGTTCGTCCATCCGGTGTGGAACTACGGCTACCCGGCGATCCTCAAGGGCTTCTTCGACCGAATCTTCCTGCCCGGCGTGTCGTTCGTGCTGATCGGCGGCACCGAGTCCGACAAGGGCAAGCTCGTGCCGAACATGAAGAACATCAAGAAGGTCGCCTACATCACCACCTATGGCGGCGACTGGTTCCGGACCTGGATCATGGGCGATCCGCCGCGGCGACTGGCGATGCGCTGGGCGTGGATTACGTTCGGTACGCCGCGGCCGCCGAAATACCTGGCGCTCTACGACATGAACAACCAGACGGCAGAGGGCCTCAAGGCCTTCATCGACAAGGTGAAGCGCGAGATGGCGGCGTTCTGACATCGGTTTATCCCCTTTGTGCATAGATCATCGCATCGTGGGGAAGAGCGGGGGTAAGTCCGAGAAAGCCCGGATACCGAGCCTTTTCTGAAGAGCCCGATCAAGAGTGAGGCGCAGATGCCGCGGCTGCGCCTTCGAATTGGCATGATGCTGAACGGCACCTGAACGAACGTTCAGGAGAGTGATCGTGCACGAGGCTCGGGATGTTGATGCGCTCGGCACGTTGTGGCTACGATGCCGGGCACGGCCCGTTGGCCGACTGTTTTCGACCGGAATCCGGAGAACGCCCGATGGCGAAGAACGCAAATCGACTGGCAGCCGTGCTGCTTATGGGCCTGGCGGTGGCTGCGCCGCTGCCCGCGCTGGCGGCAGAGTGCCCTGCCGAGCGAGCGGTCTACGGCCTCGAGACTGAGGATGGTCCGCTGGAGCTGGGCTTCATCCCGGCGCGCTCGATGGCGACGATCGCCTCCGATCTCTACCTCTATCTCACCACGCCGCAGCGGACCTACTGGTTCACGTTTTCGGTGTCGAACGGCTATAGCGGCATGACGCTTTGGCCGGTGTCAGACCCGCGCGGCCCGGATGCCGAGCCAGATGGCCCGCGACAACTGCTCGACCTCGACGCCGAGGGGGAGGACCTGGCGGAACGGCAGGACGTAGCCCGCTCGCTGCGCTTTTATGCCCTAGACGAAGACCTGACCTTCTGGTTCGTGCCACCCAATGCAGGCGAACCGGCGCCCCACTACGTGATGATGCCCGAGATCGGCCTCACACTCTGGTACAGCCCCAAGGCGCTGACCGAGGATGCGACGGCCGATCTTGATCCCATTCGGCGCGGCATCTTCCAGCAGACGGCGTGCCTCGACGAGCCGCGCGCACCCGCCTGGCCCTGAGGGTGGGCGTCAGCCGTACTTCCAGCCGCGCTTGAACTGGTAGAAGACGTGCAGGCCGATCTTGGTCAGCTTGGTCATGCGCGGGGCCCAGTGGGGGCGGACGTAGGTGGCGTGGTAGTGCGTGGCGTAGCCGACCTCGGTCAGGTACTCCTTGCCGGAGACGACCTCGGAAGCGATCTGCTGGGCCTGCTTCCACGACTTCTGGTCGTTGATCTTTTCCGGGATGCCATCGCAGGCGAAGGAGAACTGGCAGGCGTTGCGCTTGCTCTGGTTCTGGAACACCACGCCGCAGATCGTGCTGGGGTAGAGCTTGTGGCCGACGCGGTTCATCACGACCTGCGCGACCGCGACCTGGCCGCGATAGCTCTCGCCGCGGGCCTCGAAGTAGATGGCCGTGGCCATGCACCACATTTCCTTGTCGGAAAACTTCTTGCCCTTCTTGTCGCTCACGGTGCCATCGAACAGCGTAGCGGGCAGTTCCTCGCGGGCGTAGGCCAGCTCCTTGCTCATGGTCCGCGGCGTCGGCACCGCGTCCTCAGGCGCGAAGGCATTGATGGCGTCGAGGGCGGCGGAGTTGGTCATGTCGGGGTCGATCGAGGCGACCTGGATGGTTTCGGCCGTTCCGGTGACCGGCGTCTCCGCCACGGCGACAACCTCGGGGTTGCGCAGGGCCGCGATACGGGCGCGGATATCGGAGAAATCGGCGGCCATGGCGAGCAGGTCGACCTGCGGTCGCGCCCGATCCTGCTTCAGCGCCCGGTTGGTGCCGGTGAAGCTGGCGCTGTCGAACAGGTCGATCGAGCCGGTGATGATCACATCGGTGCCGACACGCGCGATGGTGGCAGCCGGAACCGCCGCAACAGCGACAGGATCGGCCAGCACGCCCGGGGCGTTGGCAGGAAGAGCAAGGGCAGCGCTCGAGCCAGCGAGCATCACCATGCCGAGCAGGCCTTTGAGCACGGCCAGCTCACGACGAGCCCGGCTGAGCGGGGTGGTCCTGTAATGGGCCATTACGCTTTTACTATCCACGCGAGTACGCAACAACGACGCGCCGGCACCTCAGCTAAACTGTGACGCAAATGCCGACAGACCGGATAATGCGGGGTTAGGGTTAGGGCGAGGTAAACGCGATCATCACGGCGCGGATTTGAGTGTGCCGTGACGGGATTGCGATGGTTTGCGGTTTGTTATTGGCAGGGCGATAGTGGCGTTGGCGTTCGGCGGGCACCCCCTCCACCAGCCTGCGGCTGGTCCCCCTCCCCCGCTAAAGCGGTGGAGGAGCAAGTCGAGGTCAGCGCCTCGAAACAGCGGCAAGCGCCGAGGTGGCAGTGCTCCTCCACCGCGAAGCGGGGGAGGGGGACCGCGCATCGCAGATGCGTGGTGGAGGGGGCCGTCCGGCCCTGCCCTATTGCGCCAGCGTCAGCCGAGCGACCGGCACCCGATAGGGCGAGCAGCTGACGTAGTCGACGGCGAGGCCGGCAAAGAAGCGCAGGGATGCCGGGTCGCCGGCGTGCTCGCCGCAGATGCCGATTTTCAGCGCCGGGTTCACCCGCTTGCCGCGCTCGATGGCGATGGCGATCATTTCGCCGACGCCCTTCTGGTCGAGCGTGACGAAAGGGTCGAAGTCGTAGAGGCCCTTGCGCTGGTAGGCCGAGAGGAAGGCCGGGGCGTCGTCGCGCGAGATGCCGTAGGTCGTCTGGGTCAGGTCGTTGGTGCCGAACGAGAAGAAATCGACGTGCTCGGCGATCTCCCCTGCCCTCAGCGCAGCGCGCGGCAACTCGATCATGGTGCCGAACTGGAACTTTTCGCGGGCCGCAGCGGGGAGCCCTGCCCGGTCGATGATGTCGAAAACCTGCCGCTTGATCTCGACGACCTCGGAGACCGTCGAGACGAACGGCACCATCACCTCCAGCACCACTGGCTCGGCCTGTCGCCCGGAGGCGGAGCGGACGCCGGCGCAAAGCGCCTCGATCTGCATCTTGAGGATTTCGGGGTAGGTGATGGCAAGGCGGACGCCACGATGTCCGAGCATCGGGTTGGTCTCGGCGATGCGTTCGAGCCTCAGCTTCAGCGTGCGCACCGGCAGGCCGAGCGACTGCGCCGTCTCCTCGATATCGTCGTCGGTGCGTGGCAGGAACTCGTGCAGCGGTGGGTCAAACAGCCGCACCGTCACCGGACGCCCCTGCATGGCGGTGAAGATGGCCGAGTAGTCGTCGGTCTGGAAGCGGACCAGGCCTTCGAGCGCCTTCTCGCGGTCGGCCGCATCCTCGGACAGAATCATGCGGCGCAGCGCCACCATGCGCTCGCGCGAGAAGAACATGTGCTCGGAACGGGCAAGCCCGATGCCCTCGGCGCCGAAGCTCAGCGCCGTAGTGACCGCCTCGACGGTTTCGGCATTGGCGCGCACCTGCACCTCGCGTGACGCATCCGACCAGCCGAGCAGCTTGCCCATGGCGCCGCCGATATGCGGCTGGGCCAGCGGCAGGGCGCCCAGATAGACCGAGCCGTCGGAGCCATCGATGGTGATGCGGTCGCCCATGCGGAACTCGCGCTCGCCGATGCGGCAGGTGAGTTCGGAAAGGTTGATCGACAGCGAGCGGACGCCGGCCACGCAGGGCTTGCCGGTGATGCGGGCGACGACGCCGGCATGGCTGGTCATGCCGCCGCGGGCGGTGAGGATGCCGGTGGCGGCGCGCATGCCCTCGATATCGGTCGGGCCGGTTTCGGTGACGACGAGAATGCAGTGGCGGCCGCGCGCCTTCATGCGGGCCGCGTCCTCGGTGGTGAACACGATGATGCCGCTGGCGGCGCCCGGCGATACGCCGAGGCCAGAGGCCAGCACATTTGAGGTTTCGGGCGCCTTCAGCCGGGGATGCAGCAGTTGCTGCAGCCGCGAAGGGTCGATGTGGGCGACGGCCTCGCGCGGCGTCCAGCTTCGGCGGTCGACGCGATCCACCGCCGCCTCGAGTTCGGCCGCGGCAGTGGCGTTGGCGGGGCGGGCTGAGAGCAAGCGCACCACATCGCCCTCGACCGAGACGAGGCAGGCGAGATTGCGCCCAGCGAGGCCATCGAGCGCTTCGCAGAGCTTTGCCGCCCCTCCGGGGAACGGGCCGAAGGGAGAGCCGTTGCTCGCGGCCGGACCGAGGGCGCCGGTATTGGCATCGCGGCTGAGGAACAGCCGAAGTTCGCCCTCGGCCATGGCCTGGACGATGACGATCTGCCGCTCCGGTTCGGTCACATCGGGATAGGACTCGAAGGCGTCGGCAATGGCGCGGGCCAGCGGCCGGGCCGGATCGACCGCCTCGGCCTCGCTCTGCGGCGCGGGCAGGCCGGAGCGGCCCTGCATCAGGCCGGAGCTGTGCGACGGGGCAGCGGTGCGGACCACCAGTTGCGGCGGCACGCCGTCGCGCCCGACGAGACGGAACAGGGTCGCCACCCAGTGCGTGCGGAGCCGGCTGTCGTGCTGACGCCGTTCGCGCTGCAGCGCGTCCCAGGCGGCCCGCGAAATGGCGATGGTGGGGATGACGGCGAGGCCGGCCTTGTGCGCCTCGTTGAGCCACGCGGCCTTTCCGGCGAGCAGCGCTTCCTGCGCCACCGAAAGGTTCGCCTTGCCCGTGGCGGGCGATATCGCGAACATTTCCAAGGCCAGGGTCACAGGGCACCCACCAATCAGCTATCGAACATATTGCCGGGCAAGCACTGGAGCCGCAACACTTGACTTGCAGACCTTGACTTGTCACCCGGCGCGCCGCATTTCGTGTGGTATGCAAACAAGGCCGCACTTGGACATAACGTTGTGCGCCCCGCGCGGATTCTGCGCCGGGGTCGATCGCGCCATCCAGATCGTCGAGCTGGCGCTGGAGCGCTATGGCGCGCCGGTCTACGTTCGCCACGCCATCGTTCACAACAAATACGTTGTGGATGGGCTGAAGCAGAAGGGCGCGGTGTTCGTCGAGGAGCTCGACGAGATCCCCGCGGGCGAGGCGCCGGTGGTGTTCTCGGCCCATGGCGTGCCCAAGACCGTGCCCGAGGGTGCCAGGGCACGGAACATGTTCTTTCTCGATGCCACCTGCCCGCTGGTCTCGAAGGTGCATATCGAGGCCAACCGGCAGTTCGAGGCGGGCAAGGAGATCATCCTCATCGGCCATGCCGGCCATGTCGAGGTGATCGGCACGATAGGGCAACTGCCCGAGGGCGCGATCACGCTGGTGCAGACCGTGGAGGACGCCGAGGCGTTCACGCCGCGCGACGCCGGCAAGCTCGCCTATGTGACGCAGACGACGCTCAGCGTCGACGACACCTCGGCGATTGTCGACGTGCTGCGCCGGCGCTTCCCGGCGATCGCGCTGCCGCACAAGGAAGACATCTGCTACGCCACCACCAATCGGCAGGAAGCGGTGAAGCGCGTCGCGCCGTCGGTGGAGGCGATGATCGTGGTGGGAGCGCCCGAATCGTCGAACTCGGTGCGGCTGGTGGAGGTCGCGCAGCGATCGGGCTGCGCCAACGCCACGCTGGTCGAGCGCGCCGACAAGATCGACTGGAGCCGCTACGAGGGTATCCGCACGCTGGGCATCACCGCCGGCGCCTCGGCGCCTGAAACGCTGGTCGACGAGGTGATCGAGGCCTTCGCGCAGCGCTTTGATATCCGTGTCTCGGCCTCGGGCGAGCAGCGCGAGAGCGTCGTCTTCAACCTGCCGCGCGAACTACGGACGCAACCAACCGCATGACCGACCTCACCCTTCTCGAAACCGACCGCCTGGTGCTCTCGGGCTGGCGGGCGGACCAGGTCGACGACCTCTACCGCCTGCACGGCGACCCGGTGGTGGCCCGCTTCCTCACCGGACACGGCCAGCCGTGGACCAAGGAGGTGATGGACAAGTCGCTTGCGCACTGGATCGATCTGTTCGAGCGCCAGAAGATGGGCAAGCTGCGGGTGACGCGAAAGTCCGATGGCGTGCTGGTGGGCCGCTGCGGCTTCGGCGTCTATGGCGACGAAGAGATTCCGGAGATCGGCTACTCGCTCTACCCCGAGTTCTGGGGCCACGGATACGTCTACGAGGCGGCGAGCGCGCTGCGCGACTGGTACTGGCGCGCCACCGACCGCGACCATTTCCTTGGCATGGCCGATGCGCGCAACGAGGCATCGCTGAAGGTGCTGCGGAAGCTCGGTGGGGTCTACACCCATACCGGCGATGCGCACGGGCATGCCAATGTCGAGTTCTACCGCTACGACCGACCTGCAGCCTGATGGCCAAGGTGGTCGTGCATACCGACGGGGCCTGCTCGGGCAATCCCGGTCCCGGCGGCTGGGGCGCCGTGCTGCAGTATGGCGACAAGGTCAAGGAGCTCAAGGGCGGCGCGCTCCTCACCACCAACAACCAGATGGAGCTGACCGCCGCCATCGAGGCGCTGACGGCGCTGAGCCGCCCCTGCGAAGTCGAGCTCAACACGGACAGCAACTACGTCAAGGACGGGCTGACCAAGTGGATCCACGGCTGGAAGAAGAACGGCTGGCGGACGGCTGACAAGAAGCCGGTGAAGAATGCCGAACTCTGGCAAGCGCTCGATGCCGCCACGCAGCGCCACACCATCAACTGGCACTGGGTCAAGGGCCACGCTGGCGACGAGATGAACGAGCGCGCCGACCAGCTCGCCAACGAGGGCATGGCCCCGTTCAAGGCAGCCAAGCGCACGGGCTTCATGCCACCGGTCTGACGGTTCGGCGCATTCCGGCTGTGGATAGAAACCCCGTGTTCAGGATGACGGGGTATCAGGGTTTGAGGAAAGGGGTGGCGCGGCCAACCCTTTCTCCCATGAGTCGACACCAGAAACACCCGACGGAGCCAGCCACGGCCTCCTCCCAGCCAGCCATAGCGAAGACCGATGCGCCGGCCGATGCCCTGCGCCAGGCCTCGACCAACGAACGCTACGGCCACGCGGCGCTGTTCGCGACTGCGGCCTGCGTGCTGGGGACGCTGGCGCTGCTGGTGGGACAGCTCGGCTGGTGGACGCTGGTGCTGGGGCCGGCCTATCTGTCGGCCGTCGCGGTCGCCACCGTCGTGGCGCGCGGGCGGGCGAACACGCTGCTCGCCGTGGCGCTCGCCACCGCGTCGACGGGGATCGTGGTGGCGCTGATCAAGCTGACCGGCCTCGCCTGAGGCAGGGGCTTACTCCGCGCCGCCGCCGGCGGTCTGCAGCCAGGCCTCGCCGCATTGCTTGGCGAGGTCACGGATGCGCAGGATGTAACTCTGGCGTTCCTGCACGGAAATGACGCCGCGCGCATCGAGCAGGTTGAAGTTGTGGCTGGCCTTCACGACCTGCTCGTAGGCCGGAACCGCCATGGTCTGCCGGTTGCCCACGGCGCCCTTTTTGAGGATGGCGCGGCACTCGTCCTCGGCATCCTTGAAGTGCCGGAACAGCATTTCGGTGTCGGCTGCCTCGAAATTGTACTTCGAGAATTCCTGCTCGTTCTGCAGGAAGACGTCACCATAGGTGACCTTCTCGTCGCCCTCGCGGCCGTTGAAGTTGAGGTCGTAGACGTTCTCGACGCCCTGCACATACATGGCGAGACGCTCGAGGCCGTAGGTGATCTCGCCCGGCACCGGCATGGTCTCGAAGCCGGCGACCTGCTGGAAATAGGTGAACTGGCTCACTTCCATCCCGTCGCACCAGCACTCCCAACCGAGGCCCCAGGCACCCAGCGTCGGGCTCTCCCAGTCGTCCTCGACGAAGCGGATGTCGTGCAGCTTGCGGTTGAGCCCGATCTCGTCGAGCGAGTTCAGGTAAAGGTCCTGGATGTTGTCGGGCGACGGCTTCAGGATCACCTGGAACTGGTAGTAGTGCTGCAGCCGGTTGGGGTTCTCGCCGTATCGGCCGTCCTTGGGGCGGCGCGAGGGCTGCACGTAGGCAGCCTTCCACGGCTTGGGGCCGAGGGCGCGCAGCGTCGTCGCGGTGTGGAACGTGCCGGCGCCCATCTGCATGTCGTAGGGCTGCAGGATGACGCAACCCTGCTCCGCCCAGTAGCGCTGCAGCGTGAGGATGAGGCCCTGGAACGAATTCCGGGGGTCCATGTGGGACGGCAGGTCGGTCATGACGAAATCCAGGCTGGAATTGCGGGCGGAACCTAGTTGCCGGGCACTACCGGGTCAAGGGAACCGGCCGATCACTCGTCGGGCCTGAACTTGCCGTCCTTGTCACGCTTGAGGGTGATCATGCCGTCGGCGCGCTTGATGTTGTCGCGTTCGGCGCGGTCGCGGTCGAGGCGGGCCTTGTCCTCGGCCTTGAAGGCGCCGCTCCAGTCGCGCCAGATCCTGCGGGCACCCCAGAAGATCGCAAGGCCGATGACCGTGATGATGATGATGCGGAGGATGAGCGCAGTCACAGGCCGAGCCTCGTCCATAGGGCGCGATCTTCCACTGCCGCAGCGACGTCG
>CAMDAL010000091.1 GCA_945888565.1 Devosia equisanguinis
TGGCTGTCCCACACGCTGACGAGGTAAGGCCCGCCATCCTCCAGCACCCGATAGGCGGTCCGATACGACTGTTCCTTGTCGGGAAAGAACATCATACCGTACTGGCACACCAGCAGGTCGCAGCACGCGTCGTCGAAGGGCAGGTTCACCGCATCGGCGGTCTGCAGCACGATCGGCTCGCCCCGCGCGAACTTCCGCCGCGCCACCTCGATCATCGGCGCATTGAGATCGGTGGCGATGATCTTGGTCCGCCCCGGCAGCTTGTCGCGCAGCGCCCGGCTGAGGATGCCGGTCCCCGCCGCCGTCTCCACCACCAGCCTGGGTTCGAGCGCCTTGACCCGCTGCGCCATTCCCGCAGCGAAATCAGCAAACAGCACGGGCCCGAGCCCGCGATCATAGAAGTCGGGGATCGCCCCCACGAATTTCGCGCTGTTGTGGTCCATGGCGGCTCCTCCGGTTGCCCGGATCCTACCACAAGCAGACGGCCCCCTCCCATCCTCCCCCATGAAGGGGGAGGTGCAGGCCGTGGGACACTCCGCCTCACCGCAAGCCCTCTTCACCTCCCCATCATCGGGGAGGCCGGGAGGGGCCGTCCCGGCAGGAGTATCGGCTAAGCCGTCTTTCGCTCGTCCTCGACCTCAACCACCCGCGCCACCGCAAACCGCCCGATCCACTGCACGAACTGGTCGACCCAGATGTTGAGGTTGGTCTTCACCCGCTCGTCGGTGAAGTTGAGCTCGTCGTCGATCGCCCCCGGCCGCGACTGGAAGTAGATCTCCGGCCGCCCCATCAGCGCCACGCCCACCACCGGCAGGATCGAGCGCAGGTGCACCTGCGCCGCAGCAGTCCCGGACACGCCACCCGTCGCCCCGGCGATGGCGCCCGGCTTGTCCGTCCACACGCTCTCGCCAAACGGCCGCGACGGCCAGTCGATGGCATTCTTGAGGATACCCGGGATCGAGCGATTATACTCCGGCGTCACGAACAGCACCGCGTCGGCTTCACTGATCTCGCGCTTCATCGCGATCACCTCGGCCGGCGGATCGTTCCACAGCGTGTCGTCGTAGAACGGCAGGCTCGCGACATCGACGAAGTTGAACTCGAGCCGACCGGCAGCAAGCTTCTCCAGCCCCTTCGCCAGCTTCATGTTGGACGAGCTCTCCCGCGTAGAGCCCACAAAGACCGCGACCTTGAACATCGCCAGGCCTCCTTAGTTACAAACAGTGACTTATGCTAAGTATGTGCACTGACTGCCACGGGCAAGGCGGCACACGCATGTAACCAGCGAACGCACTGTTCAACAGGCCGATGGCAGGTTCACCGAGTTTTCGGGGGTAGGGGCGTAGCTCCGATTCTGTCCCGGTGCGCTATCAGACGGGGCTACGAACCTGGCGCGGAGCGTGCGCGGATTCGGTGCTGTCATCCCGGCTGTTCGGCCGGGATGACGCTTCGTGGTTCGGCTAACGGAGCGGTCAGAACTTCGCTTCTAGCCGGCCACTGAGGCTGTGACGGCTCTGGCCGTCGCCGATCGCACCGTCGTAGACGAGGCCGACGGTCGTCGTCGCGCCCACCGCCTGCTCGAGCGCCAGCTGCAGCGCCAGCGCATCGGCCGCGATCGGCGCACCGGCCACCGTAAAGGTCTCGCCGCCGGCAAAGCTCTGCGACACGCTGCCGTCGAGATCGCCGAAGGCGTGCTGCCAGCCGATCTCACCCTTGAGGCTCGTCCGGCCACCATTGTCCTGCAGCAGGTTGGCCGTCCGCACGCCGAGGGTCACGAGACCATAGGCGCTGCTGTCCGCGTCGGAGCTGAGCGCCGCGACCCCACCGGTTTCGGTATAGGCCTCGCGGTTGAGAGCGACGAGCGCCAGTTGCCCGAACGGTTCGATCGTCGTGCCGCCGATATCGAGCGTATAGCCCAGTTCACCGAACACCTGCCCGGTCCAGGCGCCATAGTCGGCGCTCAGCGTATCCAGCAGCGCCTGCCGCTCCGACGCCACCTGGCTCAGGCCGAGCCCTGCGCCGGTCTTGACGCTCCAGCCGCCCATTTCCTTGCCGGCATAGGCGCCGAAATAGAGTGTATCGACATCCGCGCTCGACAGGCGGTCGTCCGCTTCCACCGCGTCATGGCCGTAGCCGCCCACGAGCCCAACGCGCCAGCCGTCGATCTGCGTATCGACGCCGCCGATCACGCCGCCGCTCCGCGTCGTCGTGTCTGCCGCATTGCCGTTGCCGTCGGTCTGCGCGATGGCGCCGAAGCTGCTGATCCAGCCGGCCGACAGGGCCGCGTCGGGAGCGAAATCCGGGAACGGGGCAGCCTCCGGCGCCTCGGCATAGCCGAGCACCGCGTTGTCGTCGGCCGGAGCCGTCAGGTTGTCGAGACGCCCGAACGCTGCACTGCGCAGCCAGCGGCTGTCGTTCAGCAGGGCCGTTTCCGTCGAGGCGTGGATTTCGCCTGACAGCAGGTCGAAGCTTTCGGCGATCATCTCGTCGGAGAAGAACATCGCGCTGTCGAACACATCGTTGCCGAGCCCGAGGGCCTGCACGGCCGCTGCGGCCGCCTTCTGGTTTTCGGTCCCCACGAAGTCCGACCAGTCGTCGGTCACCGCGGCAAACGTCACGTCCACGCCACTGGTGGTGTTGTACGCGACAAGCGTGTCGACCAGGGAGGCATGGTCGTTGACGACAAAGCCGTCGCCCTCCTCGTCTATGAGGCTGCCCTGTCCGACGGTGATGATCGAATAGGTCGCCGTGGGGTCGAGGCCGGGCAAGAGGGTAAGGTCGAGCAGCGCGCCGTCGGCGATCGTCGCAATCGCCTGCGAACCGAGCTCCAGCTTGTCATAACCACTACCGCCCAGTTGCATCTTCAGCCGGCTGCCCGACTGCAGCGTCAGGTCGCCGTTGACCTGCAGCGTGCCGAGCCCGGCCACATCGCCCGGGCTCAAAGTTCCGCCGTTCTCGACCGTAACTGCACCAACGCTGCCGTCGCCGCCCAGAAGTGCATTGGCGTTCACCGTGACGCCGAGGCCGGAAAGATCGGCATTGGCGTAAAGCTCGCCGCCGCTCACGACGGCATCGCCTGCAAGGCCCGCTGAGTCCGCGGTCAGCCGCGTCACGCCCGCGAGGTGCTTGATCGACGCGCCGGTGCCGCTCAGCGTCTGGTCGAGCACATAGTTCGTGTCGGTATGGTTGAACACCAGCGTTGCATCGCCGTCGCCGAACACGATACCCAGCGTGCCGCCGTCGAGATTGCCCGCCGCCGCCGCCGCATCGCCTTCGGCCGCGCCGATGTTCAGCACGCCGACCGAGCCGTTATTGGTGGCGATGTTGATCTGGTTTGCCGCCTTCAGCAGCGCACCGTTCGCCACCGTTACAGTGCCGTTGCCGTTGAATCCGGCCCGGAAATTGCCCGGCGATCCGGCCGATGCGTTGGGCAGCACTTCATAGATCGTGCCGGGTCCCGTGATCGTCAGCTTGCCGACCGCTCCGGTATCCACGCCGACCGCGCTGGTGGCGGCGCGGGCATAGGCGCCATCCGATACCACCACCGTGCCGTTGCCGGGATCGCCGTTGCCGGTCCCGCCGATGTAGATTGGCAGCCCGTTCACCCAGCGCGTCCCCGCGCCGGTCACCAGCATGGTCGCGGTACTGCTGCCGCCGATATAGCTGCCGTCGGCATCGAGCACCGCGCCGCCCGACAGTTCGATGTGTCCGCCGTCCGGCGAGAACCACCCATCTGCATTGCCCCAGGTGACCTCATCCTCGTCGCGCGCGCCGACCTTCAGCACCGTCCCGGCGCCGTTGATATAGATATCGCTGTCGCCGCGCCCGTAGAAGTTCAGCTGGGTCGTCAGGTGCGCGCCATTCGTCACCCGCACCGTGCTGCTATTGTCGCCGTAGCTTCGCACATCGATCAACTCGAACACCACATTGGTGCCAGCGCCATCGACCGAAAGATGGCCGATGCCGCCCTGTGTCGGCGTCTCGAGGTTGTCATAGTCGCCTACGTAAACGGCGCCGGTAACGGTGCCCGTTGCGCCGCTTTCGAAGGTCAGCGAACCGGTGCCGAGGTTGCCGACCTTAAGGTAGTCGTCCACCACGAACCCGGCCCCGGCGCCCGTCACAGTCACCGTGCCCGTCGATCCCGTCTGGTTGCCGATGATCGCGCCATCTCCGGCGGTCACGACGATGCCGGGTGCGATGGTCAGCGTCCCGCTTTCGCCGGCAGCGTCGCCCACGGTCAGCAGGTCGACGGTGAGAGCGCTCGACGGCGTCAAGGTTGCGCCCGGCGCGGTCGCAGAGACCACCAGGGGAGCTGCGGCGGCGGGCAGGGCCGTTCCTAAGCCGATTGCGACACACAGGGCGGTTGATGCGAGCAGGCTGGCGTTGAAACGCTTCATGACTATCCTCGACGCGGGCACCTTGGGCGCGTCGTCCCGGTGCGAGTTTTTTGTGGTCAGTATTACATTAAGATTCAGAATTAATTCCAGAATCGTCCCCGTTACTTCGGGGCGATCATGTGTTGCAGTCAAGGCATAGCTTAGGCGAATATGCGGGGAAGTTATGCTAAGGTCTGGGGTTTTCCAGAACCTTTCCCAAGTCGGCGATGAAGTCCTTCACCATCGGCTGCTTCACCGCCACGAACGGCAGCGGTCGCACGACCCGCATCGCCGCAATCCCCACCCGCACCGTCATCAGCCCGTTGACCACGCCCTCGCCGAGCCGCGCCGACAGCTTCGCCGCCAGTCCCTGGCCGAGCAGCTGCTCCACCACCCCGTCGGTCAGCACCAAGCCGCCCGTGACCGCCAGATGCGCGAGGATCGCCCCGACCAGCCGCCACGTGCCGATCAGCCCCGGCCGCGCCCCGTAGAGCCGCGCGATATCGCCCCCGAGCCGCACGCTCTCGAACACCACGAACGCGATATCCACCAGCGCCCGCGGGCTCACCGTCGTCACCAGCGCCACGCGCCGCGCCGAGGCCGCCGTCAGCGCCCGGGCACGGGCATCAAGCGGCGCCATCAGCAGCCGCTCGCTCAGTCGCACATGCTCCGCCCCGTCGAACACCTGCCGGCCGTTGGCTTCCAGTTCGTCGCGCGCCCGCGCCAGGTCGGCCCGCCGCGCGTAGATCCCGAGCAGCTCCGTCGCGATCGCCCGACCCTTGCGGGCGTCGTCCGTCTCGATCACCCGCACCGCCTCATCCCGCAGCCGGTCGAGCGCCCGCAGCCTCATCAGCGACGCCACCTCGCGGATGACGATGGCGATCAGCGCCATCACCAGCACGATGACCAGCGCCACGGCCACCCAGCCGAGCCATGGCTGCGCGGCGAACAACTCGCTCACCAGCCTCTCGGCCGCCAGCCCGAGGGCCAGCGACACCAGCAGCCCGCCGGCCATCCAGGCGATCCGCCCCGGCCAGCGCATCAGTCGCGGTGGCTCCGCTACCTCGGCATCCAGATCGATGGTGTCATCCGACAGCACCTCGATCACCTCGGGCACCGCCGCCGCTTCGGGCGCAAAGGCCCGTGGCTTCCGCATCGCCTCGATCTCGCCGGTCGCCGTAGTCACCGGCCGGGCAAAGGGTGGTTTCATCTGAGCCAGTCCCCGATCAGGAATTCGAGCGCCCGGTCGAACCGGATATGCGGCAGCACCACGTTGCCCCCGGCGTTCTTCTCCAGCCTGCCCGGCGGCTGGAAGCGCAGGAAGTTGAGCGCCACCGGCTCGCTCAGCAGCTTGTCCGGATCGGCCGGCAGGTCGCCGGGAAACAGCGCAACCTCGGTCATCCCGTCATACGTCACACCATCAAGCACTTCGCCCGCCTGGGGCGTCCCGACGATCACCTCGTGCTTGTCGCCCCCATCCGCCACCACGCTTTCCCGCGTCGCCCGGATGGCGGCAAGCGCCACCGATTTCGTCATCGCCCCGGCAAACTTCGCCCGCGTGCCCGCCTGCGCTACCAGCCGGTTCATCAGCGCCTCGAGCCGGTCATGGCTCGACGAATGGATGTGGTCGGCCTTCGTCGCCGCGAACAGGATGCGATCGATCCGCCGCGCTACGAGGCGGGTCAGCACATTGTTATCCCCCTGCCTGAAGCAGGCGAGAATATCGGTCAGCGCCGTTTCGAGGTCGGCTACCGCTGCCGGCCCGGCATTCAGCGCGCGCAGCGTGTCGACCAGCACGATCTGCCGGTCGAGCCGGGCAAAATGGTCGCGGAAGAAGGGCCGCACCACCAGCGCCTTGTAGGCCTCGTACCGCCGCTCCATCATGGCGTGGAGGCTTGCCGAGCGGGCAGCGCCCGCAGGCGGCGGCAGCGGCGCAAAGGTCAGGGCAGGGGAGCCTTCGAGGTCCCCCGGCATCAGGAACCGCCCGGGCGGCAGCGTCGACAGGGCTCCGTCTTCGCGGGCGGCGCGCAGATACGCCGTGAACGCCTGCGCCAGCCGCTCCGCCGTCGGCTCATCTGCCTCACCAAGCGGATCGACGGCTGAAATGTCGTTCAGGAAGCGTTCAGCTTCATGGCCATTTCGGGCCCGTTGGAGGGCCGCCGCGCTCCACTCGCCATAATTGAGTGAGAGCAGCGGCAGGTCGAGCAGCCACTCCCCGGGATAATCGACGATGTCGAGGTTCAGCACCGTCGGCCCCTGCCAGCCGCGCGTCCAGCGTTGACTCTGGAACTTCAGTTGCAGCCGTATCTGGCTGATCTTCCTCGTGCTTTCCGGCCACGTCGCCGGCTTCCCCGTCAGCGCCTTGAGGTGCTGCTCATAGGCAAAGCGCGGCACCCCCTGATCCGGATGCTCGACGAGCCGCGCCCCGATGAACCGCCCCTCAGTCATCGCCGAGAACCCCGGCAGCCGCCCTCCGGTCGTCAGGTTGTGGATCAGCGCCGTGATGAAAATCGTTTTGCCAGAGCGACTTAGTCCCGTCACCCCCAGCCGCAGCGTCGGCGTGAACGGCGCCACCGCGGCATCGGCGAGGTTGGAAAGCGCAATGCCCAGCTCATCGGTAAGGGTCGTCGGTGGCTGCGGCACGGAAGCTCCTGATCTGCCGACAGAAAATAGGCGCTGCCGCCCCCGATGCAAGCCGATGAAGCTCCGGGAGCAGATATTCCACCCCGCCATTCGGCCTTTCTTCACCCCTCCGGGCCAAAGTTAACCGCATGGCGTTTCTAGTGTCGCGTACCCAGCCAGATGATGGCGCCGAGCTGCTTGGCGTCCCGAAAGCCCGTTCCCTCGGCGATCGCTTCGATCTCAAGGTGGCCAACTATCTCGTCGACAAGAAGGCGCTGAAGCTCACCGACCTCGCTGTCGCCCTGCGTCAGAAGGCGGAGTGGGGCTCGACGCTGGCGCAGACCGTCATCTCGCTCGGCTACATCCGACCGATCGATTATTATCGAACCGTGGCAGAGGTTTACGGCCTCCCCTTCGTCAACCTGCAGCAGCAGCCCATCGACGAGACGCTGGTCAAGATCGAGGATCGCCTCGACTACGCCGATCGCGGCATCATCCCGTGGCGCACCGTCAACGGCAAGCTCGTGCTGGCCGCCACCACCCTCACTGCCGACCACATCGAGTGGGCCGATGCCCGCTTCGGGCTCGACAACTACGACCTCGTCATCACCTCGCCCTTCGACATCCTGTGGCAGACCGCCCACCTGTTCCGCGATTGGGACAGCTTCTTCGCCCGCGAGGCGCTGTTCTCATGGAAGCCCGAGCACTCCGCCAAGTTCACCGTCACCAAACCGCAGAAGCTGGTGCTCTGGGGGATGCTGGCGGCGCTGCTGCTGGGCCTGATCCTGGCGCCGATGCCGACCCTGGTCGGGCTGATGAGCTTCTTCACCGCGCTCTACACGCTCACCTTCGTCTTCAAGTTCGTCCTGACCTTCGTTGGCGCTTCGCGCAAGGCCGACATGGAAATCTCGCCCGAGGCCGTCGCGGGCCTGAAGGATTCGGAACTGCCGGGCTACTCGGTGCTCGTCCCCATGTACCGCGAAGCCAAGGTGTTGCCGCTGCTCACCAAGGCGCTGAAGAACCTCGACTATCCCGCTTCGAAGCTCGAGGTGAAACTGGTGCTCGAGGAGGACGACATCGAGACCATCGAGGCCGCCAAGGCCCTGCGCCTACCCGGCACCTTCGAGATCGTCCGCGTCCCGCCCAGTCAGCCCAAGACCAAGCCCAAGGCCTGCAACTACGCGCTGCAGTTCTGCCGCGGCGAGTTCGTGACCATCTACGACGCCGAAGATCAGCCCGAGCCCGACCAGCTCAAGAAGGCGGTGCTGGCCTTCCGCCACGGCGACCCCAAGCTCGCCTGCGTGCAGGGCCGCCTGAACTACTTCAACCGCTCTGAAAACTGGCTGACGCGGATGTTCACGCTGGAATACAGCCAGTGGTTCGATTTCCTGCTGCCCGGCCTCGACTGGCTCAAGGTGCCGATCCCGCTTGGCGGCACCTCCAACCATTTCAAGCTCTCCGCCCTCCGTCAGGTCGGCGCATGGGACCCCTACAACGTCACCGAAGACGCCGATCTGGGCGTCCGGCTGGCGCAGGAGGGCTACACCGTCGGCGTCATCAACTCGACCACCTACGAGGAGGCGAACGGCGTCCTCCCCTCGTGGATCAAGCAGCGCTCGCGCTGGATCAAGGGCTACATGCAGACCTGGCTGGTGCACATGCGCCACCCTGTCCAGCTGTGGAAATCGATCGGTACGAAGGGCTTCTTCGCGTTCCATTTCTTCATAGGCGCGCCGCCCTTCACCATGCTGCTGGCGCCGATCCTCTGGGCCATCACGCTGCTTGTCTGGTTCACCAACACCTGGGATTTCGGCTGGCTGTTCCCCGAGCCGTTCGGCACCATGGCGCTCTTCAACCTCGTCATCGGCAACTTGTTCCTCGTCTATTTCGGCGTCATCGCCGCGCTGAAGCGCCGCTACTACGACCTCGTGCCCGTCGGCATCCTGCTGCCGCTGTACTGGGTGCTGCACTCGATCGCCGCCTACAAGGCGTTCTGGCAGCTCTGTGTGAACCCGCATTACTGGGAGAAGACCGAGCACGGCACCTCAGCGGTCACCCAGGGAATCCTCGATCAGGTGAAGGCGGAGACCGAGGGCAAATGAGCGTCGCCGAGGTCAACGGCCGCCCGGCCGTCATCGTCCCCGTCCGCAAGCCCCGGCCGCTGCTGCGGCGTTCCACAATCATCATCGCACTGGCTGCCATGATGGCGCTGCTCTGGCTTGCCCAGCACGTCATCGACGCCGGCTATCTGCGCGAGGATATCGAGGCGCTGCAGCAGGGCGAGGCGTGGCGCACCGGCGGCTGGCTCACGCAGGTGGTGCTCCGCATCGTCGGCCTGCTGCCCGAAACCGCCTGGCAGCAGGTTACCCTCAGCCTCGTAGCCGCCGTCGTCGCCGGCATGATGTACGGATTGCTCTACGACCGGCTGCGCGCCAGCGGCTGGTTCGTGGTGGGCGCCATCGCGCTGGTCGCGGCGGTCGCGTTGCACGTCGGCGCGCTCTACACCGTCACCGCCTCGAGCCGCGACATCCCGCTGCTCATCGCCGTCGGCGCGCTGATCCCGGCCATCCGCATGCTGGAGGATGTGGGCGATGTGCAGTCCGCCATCGGCCTGTCGCTCCTGCTGCCGCTGCTGCTGCTGGCGAGCCCCCTGACCACGCTGCTGATCCTGCCCATCGCCATCGGCGCGGCCCTGGCCGATCCCGACGGCCGGCGCGACCCGCGCGCATTCGTGGCGATGCTGCTGGTGGCGATCCTGCCCACCATCATCGTCGCCATCGGCATAGTCGGCTTCCTCGCTCAGGCGCACATGGAGGTGGCCGACGCCCTGCTGCCCTACATCAACACCTATGCCAACCTGCGGTTCGGCGACGTGGCGGGCAGCCTCAGCGGCCCTTGGTGGCTACGCGCCGGCCATGGCGGTGCCGCTGGTCTACTGCCTGTGGCCCAACCTGCCGGAGCGTCGGCACATCCTGTCGGCCCTCGCCGTCGTGGCGCTGCCGGTCTACCTCGCGACGGCGCGCGTCATCGTCAACACCACGATGACCCCGCTCACCCCGTCTTTGGCCTTCCTTGTCGCCTTCGTCTCCTGGCTGGCCGTCGTCCGCCTGCCATTCGTGCTGCGGCTGCTGGCGCTCGCGCTACTGATCCTCGGCACGGGGCTGAGCTGGTTGCCGAACGGGCTATGGGACGATCCGGCATGGAAGGCGGCGCTGTTCAGCGCCGCCCCTGCCGGTCTCGAGCCGCTCGCCCTGCGCCCCGGCCTCTGAGCTACTCGCCGATATCAGCCAGTTCGTACGGCGTCGTCTGGTAGATCTCGTTGATCCAGTTCTGGAACAGCAGATGCGCGTGTGAACGCCAGCGGTTTTCCGGCTCCACGCTCGTATCCCCGCCGGGGAACAGGTTCACCGGCTGCTCCGGGTTGAGCCCCGCCTTCACGTCCCGCTCGTACTCATCCGCCAGCGAACGGTTGTCGTATTCCAGGTGGTTGAGCATGTAGAGCGCCCGCCGCGCCTTGTCGCGCAGCATGCACACCCCGATCTCGTCATTGTCGATCAGGATCTCGAGATCCGGTCCCAGGCTCGCCCGGTCGATGTCGTTGTAGCGGCTGACGGGCACCATCGGGCTGTCGGAGAGGCCGCGCAGCCATGGGGTAGGTCCGCCCACCAGCTTGTGCCGGAAGACTCCGAACGCCTTTTTCTCCATCCGGTACCGCTTCGCCTGGTGGAAGTGGTACAGCGCCGCCTGCGCGCCCCAGCAGATAAACATGGTCTGGTGCACGTTGCTGCCGGTCCAGTTCATGATCTCCAGCATTTCCGGCCAGTAACGCACCTCCTCGAAGGGGATGTTGGCAATCGGCGCGCCGGTGACGATGAACCCGTCGAACTTGCGCTCCCGCACGCTCTCCCAGGTCGAATAGAAGGTGTTGAGGTACTCTTCCGACGTGTGCTTGCTCACGTGGTCGGTGATCCGCACCAGCGTCAGGTCGATCTGCAGCGGCGTCGAGCCGATCAACCGGGCGAACTGCGTCTCGGTCCGCTCCTTGTTCGGCATCAGGTTGAGCAGCCCGATCTGCAGCGGGCGGATATCCTGCCGCGCCGAGCGGGATGCATCCATCACCGCCACGCCCTCTTTTTCGAGCGTGACGCGGGCCGGCAGGTGGTCGGGAATACGGATGGGCATGAAACCCTCCTTTGAATGGGAAACGGCTGGCGATGGCGTCCGGCGGCTCTGTGGCCGCTATCGCATTCGCTTGCCGATCGCCCCTGCCACGAGGTCGAGGAACTCGTCGCCGTCCCGCACCGTCGCGAGATCGGCGGCTTCGACCACATAGCCAAAATTGTCCGCCAGCTTCTGGTAGCGCGGCAGCCGGTCGGTCAGCAATGCCTCGAAGCCCCAGGCGCCGAACGCGTCCGGATCGACCTGCGCGTCGTCCTTCACGCCGTTGATCTGCTTGAACTCGTTCCACTTCTGCACGAGGAACGGCGGCTGGTAGTACATCGGCTTGGGGCTCGCGGTGAACCGGCGGACCAGTTCCGCCGCGTCGCCCTCGGTGCCGCGGATATAGAGCAGCAGCGTGTTCTCCCGCAGCGCCTTCACCACCGGATCGTCGGCATTGTCCGGATCGATCACCTCGATCAGCGACCCACCCGTATCGGCGATGAAGTTACCGTACTCGTATAGCGTCTGCGCCCGCTCGATGAAGTAGGGCACGTCCTGCAGCGCCGCGATCTCGGCCACCCGGTGCTGCTCCTGCCGGCGCTGGTACTCGGCGAGCGGCAACCCGCCGCGCGCCGTGTTGCCCGGGCGCCCCAGGTAGGTCGAGAGCGGGTCGAGGTTCGAGAACGTGATGTTGCTCTCGATCTTGATCGAGTCCGTCCGCAGCAGTTCGCGCAGGAACGGCACCTTCATGGCCTCGGACTTGAAGTTGTCGACGATGAACTCGCCCATGTAGCGCGTGCCGATGCGGTAGTCGGCCGAGTAGTGGAACCAGTGGTCCTTGCGTAGCAGGCCGGCGAGCCGCGTCTTGCCGACACCGGCCATGCCGAACACCGTCACCGCATGGCGCGGGGCGTTCAGGAACTCGTCTGGTGAAGCGAACAGCATGGTGTTGCGGGCCCGAAATTCAGCGGCCTTGCGTGTAGCCGATGGCGCTGCACGGAACAAGCGCCGGGGCGACGGCCCCGGCGGTCGGCAAAACCTGCCGCTGGACCCGGACTCTTTTGCCTCACTGTCGCCCAAGGCACTACCGTCGCGCCGGATACCTCAGCAAAATCAACGATCCGGCACTCTGGCACAGCCCTTGCAAGGCTGTCCCCGAACTCGCGTGCCCGGCACGCCAATGGGATTTCGGAGACAACATGGGCATCTACGGCGCTCTATCCACCGCGGTCACCGGGCTTCGTGCCC
>CAMDAL010000092.1 GCA_945888565.1 Devosia equisanguinis
ACGCACCTGGCACTGGCGTTCGATTGCGACCGTGTCGCCATCGGCACCATCCGGCGCGGCCACTCCAAGGTGGCGGCCATCTCGCACAGCGCCACCTTCGGCAAGCAGATGCTGCTGGTGGCCAAGCTGTCGGCGGCCATGGACGAGGCCATCGACCAGCGCGCCAGCATCGTCTACCCGCCGACCGACACCGAGGCGCCGCTCGCCACCCGCGCCCATGCCGAACTGGTCGCCGAGGCGAGCCCACGCCTCTGCACCATTCCCATGCTGGTGCGCGACAAGTTCTTCGGCGCCGTGGTGTTCGAGCGCCCCGCCGACCGTCCCTTCACCGCCGACGATGTCGAAATCCTCAGCGCCGCCATCGCTGCCCTCGGCCCGCTGCTCGAGGAGCGCCGGCTCAACGATCGCTGGATCGGCTTCAAGCTCGGCGACAGCTTCGGTGGCGTGCTCCGCCGCATCTTCGGCCCCGGCCATGCCGGCCTCAAGGCCACGGCCGTCAGCATCCTCGCCATCGCCGCCTTCCTCAGCTTTGCCACCGGCAGCTACGATGTCAGCGCCAAGGCCGGGCTCGAAGGGCTGGTGCGCCGCGCCGTGGTGGCGCCGCTCGATGGCTACATCAAGTCCGCCAACGCCCGGGCCGGCGACCGGGTCGGGGAGGGCGAGGTGATCGCCGCCCTCGAGGACAGCGACCTCACCCTCGAACGCCTGCGCTGGACCACCGAGCGGCAACAGCGCCAGATCGAGTACGACCGCGCCTTCGCCGCCCGCGACCGCTCGGCGCTCGCCACCAGCCGCTCGCAGATCGACGAGGCCGAAGCGCAGATCAAGCTGGTCGACGAGCAGTTGAGCCGCCTCCAGCTCAAGGCGCCGTTCGACGCGCTGGTGACGGCCGGCGACCTCAGCCAGTCGATCGGCGCCGTGGTCAGCCGCGGCACCACCCTGTTCGAACTCGCCCCGCTCGACGCCTACCGGGTTACCCTTGCCGTCGACCAGAGCCAGATCGGCGATGTGCAACTGGGGCAGGCGGGCTCCGCGCTGTTCGCTGCCGTGCCCGACCAGGCGTTTCCCTTCGTCGTCGACAAGATCACCCCCGTCGCCGAGGCGCGCGAGGGCCACACCGTGTTCCGCGTCGAAGGCAGGCTCACCGGCGCACCCGAGCGGCTGCGCCCCGGCATGGATGGCGTTGCCAAGATCGAGGTCGAACAGCGCCTGCTCGTCTGGATCTGGGCTCGTTCGTTCCTCGACTGGGCCCGCGTCGCGTCCTGGCAGTGGCTGCGCTAGCGCAAGATGGCCAAGTCGCCCTTTTCGCAGAACTGGTATCGCGTCTCCGACCTCACGCCGCGGCTGCGCTCGCACGCCACCATCCACCGCCAGCGCTTCCGCGGCGACACCTGGTACATCCTGCAGGACAACCAGTCCGGCCGCTACCACCGCATCTCGCCGTCGGCCAACCTGATGCTCAACCTGATGGATGGCCGCCGCACCGTGCGCGACATCTGGCAGGCGGTCGCCGACCGGGCCAAGGACGAGCCGCCGACGCAGGACGAGACGATCCAGCTCCTCGGCCAGCTCCACGCCGCCGACCTGCTCACCGGCGAGACCCCGCCCGATATCGCTGAACTGGCCGAGCGCGCGCGTGAAACCGCCGATCGCGCCCTGATGCAGAAGCTGCGCAACCCGCTCGCCCTGCGCATGCCGCTGTTCGACCCCGACCGGATGCTGAACGCGCTCGTCCCGCTGTTCCGCCTGATCTACACCGTGCCCGGCTTCCTGCTGTGGCTCGGCATCGTCATTGCCGGCGTGGTGCTGGCGGTGATGCACTGGAACGAACTCACCGCCGACGTCGTCACCCAGGCCCTCTCGGCGCAGAACCTCCTGATCCTCGCCGCCGTCTATCCGCTGATCAAGCTCGTGCACGAACTCGGCCATGCCTCGGCTACCAAGGTCTGGGGCGGGCAGTTGCACGAGTTCGGCATCATGCTGCTGGTGCTGATCCCGGTGCCCTATGTCGATGCCTCGGCTTCGGCCGCCTTCCAGCAGAAGTGGAAGCGCCTCGTCGTCTCGGGCGCCGGCATCATGGTCGAGCTGCTGCTCGCTGCCATCGCCATGATCGTCTGGGTCAATGCCGAACCGGGCCTCGTCCGCGCCATTGCCTTCAACGTCATGCTGATCGGCGGCCTCTCGACCCTGCTGTTCAACGGCAACCCGCTGCTGCGCTTTGATGGCTACTACATCTTCGCCGACCTGATCGAGATCCCCAATCTCGGCACCCGCTCCAACAAGTACTTCTTCCACGTCGTGCAGAAATACCTGTTCGGCGTCGAGGACCAGGATAGCCCGGTCACCCACCCCTCCGAGCGCAAGTGGCTGTTCGGCTACGCCGTGCTCGCCGCCATCTACCGCGTCGGCGTGTCGCTGGGCATCGCGAGTTTCGTCGCCACGCAGCTGTTCTTCGTCGGCATCGCCATAGCCATCTACACGCTGTTCCAGAGCTTCATCCTGCCCGCCTTCAAGGGCCTGGCCTTCGTGTTCTCCAACGGCCGGCTGAACGGCCACCGCACCCGCTCGGTGCTGGTGACGTCCGGCTTTATCGGCCTCGTTTTCGCCGCGCTCTTCGCTATCCCGCTGCCCTACGCCACGGTGGCGCAGGGCGTCGTCTGGGTGCCCGAGGGGTCGCTGGTCCGTTCGGGCACCGACGGGGTGGTGCAGCTCGTCGCGGCGCTCGATGGCGATCTGGTACTGCCCGGCACGCCGCTGGTGCGCCTCGACGACCCGATCATCGACGCGCAGGTGAGCGTGCTCGAAGCGCAGCGTGCCGAGTACATGGCGCAGCTCGATGCGGTGCGCGCCATCGATCCGGTGCAGGTCCGGCTGATCGAAGGTCAGCTCAACCACATCGAGGGCCGGCTCGTCGCCTTTGCCGAGCGCAAGGCCAATCTGGATATCATTTCGCCCACCGATGGCCGGCTGCTGCTGCAAGATGGCAACGACCTGGTCGGCCGCTACGTGCGCCGCGGCGATCTCGTCGGTTATGTCGTCGGCGCCGACGATCCGGTGCTGCGCGTCGTCGTTCCGCAGGCGCAGATCGATATCGTGCGCGCCCGCCGCGGCCCCATCGATATCCGCTTCGCCGGCGATCTCGACACCATCCGCCCGGCGGAGATCCTGCGCGAGGCTCCGGCGGCGCAGACCAATATTCCGTCGGCCACCCTCACCACCGAGGGCGGCGGCGAAATCATCGTCGATCCGCGCGATCCCAACCGATCCAGGGCGCTCGAAGGGCTGTTCTTCGTCGATATGCGGATCACCGACGGCAAGCCGGTCGAGCGGCTCGGCGAGCGCGTCTTCGTCCGCTTCGATCACGGCACCGAGCCGATCGCCTTCCGCCTGCTCCGCGCGCTGCGCCAGATATTCCTCTCACGTTTCGGGCTCTGACCATGCGTCGTCTCCTGCCGCTCCTCGCCCTGCTTGCCACGCCCGCCATGGGGCAGGAGGCGTTCGATTGCGTCATCGATCCGTCCGCGACGCTGAAGCTGGGCAGCCCCGTGTCCGGCCTGCTCGCCGAAGTGCTGGTGGAGCGGGGCGATTTCGTCACCGCCGGGCAGGAACTGGCGCGGCTCGAATCCGGCATCGACGCCGCCACGGTGGAACTCGACGCCCTGCAGGCCGAATCCACCGAGCAGCTCAACTCCGCCCAGACCAAGCTGGAGCTCGCCCAAAGCCGGCTGGCGCGCACCAAGGCGCTGGCCGAAACGGGCGTCGCCACCAACGAGCAGGTGGAGCTGCAATCGGCCGAAGTGCAGGTGGCCGAGCGCGAGCGCGACCTCGAAGTGCAGAAGCGCCGCCTCGCCGCGCTCGAACTTGATCGCTCCAAGGCCCAGCTTGCCCGCCGCACCATCCGCGCGCCCATCTCCGGCTATGTCGCCGCACGCGGCCTCAGCGCTGGCGAGTATGTCGACCAGAACGCCGCCATTGTCACGCTGGTGGCGCTCGATCCACTGCGCGTCGAAACCTTCCTGCCGGTGTCGCTGTGGCAGAAGGTGCTGCCCGGCACGGTCGCCCAGGTGTCGCTCGATGAGCCGATGACCGGCGTCCATCCCGCCACGGTGACAGTGGTCGATCGCGTCTTCGACGCCGCCAGCGGCACCTTCGGCGTCCGCCTCGACCTGAACAATGCGGATGGCGCCCTCCCGGCCGGCCAACGCTGCACCGTCGCCTTCGACCTGCCGGGCGAGCAATGAGCCGCGCGCCCGCAGCCGCCTTCTTCACCCTCCCCCTTGCGGGGAGGGTAGCGAAGCTTGGCGCATTGCGCCTAGCGCAGCTAGGGAGGGGGTACGCAGTAGCTCCGAAACTGGCCTCGGCTAACACCCCCCTCCTGGTTGCGCTAGGCGCTGAAGCGCCAAGCTTCACCACCTCCCCCGCAAGGGGGGAGGTGGGCCTCAGTGCATGGTCAACCGCAGCGCCGTCACCATGACCCCCGCGCCCGAAGACGCCTTCCTCACCACCTTTATCGGCAGTGCCGCGCTGTCGCTCGCCCTGCGCTCCGGCCTCGTCGACAAGCTGGCGCAGGGACCGCAGCAGGCTGCCGCGCTCGCTGTGACAGCCAAGCTCGACCCGCGTGGCGTCGACCTCTTGGCCGGCCTGCTCGAAAGCGCCGGCATCATCACGCGGCAGGCCGGTGCCCTGAATCTCACCCCCGTCTTCACCGCCATCCTGCCGCGCCGCGCCGCGCTCGAAAGCAAGCTGGCCTTCCTCGATCTTGCCGCCCGCGACGTGCTCGACCGCCTGCCCGAAATGCTGTTCGACACCCCCGCCTATGTCGGCTCCGGCAAGGTGTTCGAGCTGTTCCGCTATGACCGCGCCGCCACCACTTCGCCAGAGGACCTTGCTGCCACGCAGCGCTGGCTCGACTACACCACGGCGCTCACCGAGCACGAGGCGCCGCTGCTGGCGCCGCTCATGGCGCTCGAAACGACAGCGCGACTGCTCGACGTTGGCGGCAATTCCGGCGCCTTCGTCCGCGCCCTCTGCGCCGTGAACCCCACGCTCCGCGCCACCGTCCTCGACCTGCCGGCCGTCACCGAACTCGGCCGTCGCTACCTTGCCGGTACGCCCGAGGCAGAGCGGATCGACTTCATCACCGCCGACGCCCGGCGCGACCCGCTGCCGCCCGGCTATGACGCCATCAGCTTCAAGTCGGTGCTGCACGACTGGCCCGAGCCCGACGCCCGCCAACTGGTGATCCGCGCCCGCGACGCCCTGCCATCCGGCGGCCGCCTGTTCGTCGTGGAGCGTGGCGCCTTCGCGCCGGGGGCAGCGCCGTTGCCCTACGCCGCAGCCGCCAACCTCGTGTTCGCGCGCTTCTACCGCCCGCCTTCGGTCTATGCTGAACTGCTGGGCGAATTGGGATTCGGGGACATCAGCGTGCAGACCGTCGACATCGAGATGCCCTTCCACGTCATCGCGGGGACACGGCCGTGAGTGCGCGGATCATTGCCATTTCCGCGCCGCCCGGTGGCGGCAAGTCCACCGTCGCTGCCGCGCTGGCCGAGCGCCTCGGGGCCGCGCTGGTCGAGTACGACGCCTACGATACGCTCACCGAACGCTCGCCGGAGGACATCGCGGCCTGGCTTTCGGCCGGGGGTGATTACCGCGAGGTCGATGTGACCGAACTCGTCGCCGACCTCGAAACGCTGCGCGACGGCGGTACCATCCGCGACCGTCGCACCGGCGACGAACTCACCGCCCGCGCCCTCATCATCGTCGAAACGCCGTTCGGCCGCGCCCACCCGGCAATGGCGCCGCTGATCGAGACGGCGCTCTTCCTCGATACCCCACCCGACGTGGCGCTGGCGCGCAAGGTGCGCGAGTTTGTGGTCCAGAGCCTCGCTGACCCCGGGCCGGGTGGACACAACCGGTTCCTCGGCTGGCTCGACCGCTACCTGCGCAACTACGAGGCGGTGACCCGGCCCGCCATCGCCATCCAGCGCCAGCGCGTCCTGCCGCTCGCCGATCTCGTCATCCCCGCCGCTGATGCCGAGCCTGAAGCGCTCGTCGAGCAGGCGGTCGCCTTCCTGGTTCGCCGCGCGGCGAGGAAGTCGAAGCCAGCGAAGGGCTCGGAATGACCGAGCCCATCCGCTCCATCGTCATCGTCGGCGGCGGCTCAGCCGGCTGGATCGCCGCCACCTATCTTGCCCGCATGCTGCGGCGGCAGCGGGTCAAAATCACGCTGGTCGAAAGCGCCGATATCGGCACCATCGGGGTAGGGGAGGCGACCATCCCGTCGATGGTGCGCTTCGTCCGTGCCACCGGCCTCGACGAGACCGAGTTCATGCGCCGCGTCTCGGGCAGCTACAAGCTCGCCATCCGCTTCACCGACTGGATCGAGCCGGGGCACGAGTACTGGCACCCCTTCGGCATGGCCGGGCAGCGGCTGGCTGGCAATGACGCCTTCCACTACTGGTTCGCCCGAAGGCAGGCCGGCCTCGATGTCGGTACCTATGCCGGGCTCGCCGTGCAGCAGCACCTGGCGGCAGCGCACCGCGCGCCACGTCCGCTCGACCGCTCCTCGCCCATCATCGAGCAGGGCACTTACGCCTACCACCTCGATGCCGGGGCGCTGGCCCTCTACCTGCGCGAGATCGCCACCGGCGAAGGCGTCACGCACCTGTTCGGCCAGGTCGCCAATGTCGAACTGGCACCCGACGGTGCGATCGCCGCCATCGATATCGGCGGCGACCGCCGCCTCACCGCCGACCTGTTCGTCGACTGCACCGGCTTCCGCGGCGTGCTCTCCGAGCAGGCGCTGCAGGACCCGTGGATCGACTGGAACCACCAGCTGCTCAACGACCGCGCCGTCGCCATGCCGGTGACCCGCTCCGACGACGTGCCGCCCTATACCCACGCCACTGCCATGCCCGATGCCGGCTGGGTGTGGCAGATCGCGCTCAGTTCGCGCACCGGCATGGGCTACGTCTATTCGAGCGCCCATGTCGACGACGACAGGGCCACCGAGACGCTGATCGCCCAGGCCGGCCTGAAGCGCCGCCGCACGGCCGATCCGCGGCTCCTGAAGATGCGGATCGGTCACCGCACCGAATTCTGGAAGAAGAACTGCATCGCCATCGGGCTCTCGGGCGGCTTCGTCGAGCCGATCGAATCCACCGGTCTGCACGCCACGCTGCGCGGCGTCGAACTGCTGTTCGAGTACCTGCCCACCGCCGAAACGCTCCCCGCCCTCCGCGATGCCTACAACCGCCGCATGAGCCGGCTGTGGGACGAGATCCGCGACTTCGTCCTCCTCCACTACTACGTCAATCGCCGCACCGAGCCGTTCTGGCGCGATGCCCGCAACGTGTCGCTGCCGACGAGCTTCGAGGATTTGCTGGCGCTCTACGACGAGTTCGGCCAGATCGAGCCGGTCGATAGCTCGGTGTTCGCCGACACCAACCACTACTTCATCCTCGCCGGGGCCGGCCGTTACCCGCGCCGAACCCACCCGCGCGTGCTGCTCGCCCCGCCGGCTGAACTCGACCGGTACTTCGCCGACCTGAAGCGCCAGAACGCCGCCATCACCCAATCCATGCCGACGCATGTGGAGTTGCTCGATGCCATCCACGCGCCGCAAATCTGAGCCGCCCGAGGCGGTTCTGCGCGGCTTCGCCGAGGGCCTTGGCCTGCCGGTGATGGGCGAGAGTTCGGTCAAGCTGGTGCCCGGCGCGGCCCTGACCGACCGCTACCTGCTCTCGGTTCCGGCGTCGGGTATCACCGCGCCGCAGGTGGCCGAACTGGTCCGCGTCGCCACTTTGCTCGGCCTCGAGCCGGAGACGGCCGACCTCGTCGCCGCCGACCTGCCGCTCTCCACCACGCTGCATCTCGGCTTCGAGCGCGAGGGCGAGCGCACCACGTTAAAACTCTACTGCGAGTTTCCGATCCAGCGCGGTTGGGACATCGCCCGCCGTGCCGGCCAACCGATGCTCGTCCACCGTGCTGTCAAATGGGACCCGCGCGACGCCACCCGCGCCGCCGTCTCTCGCTATGTGGCCAACCCGGCGCGCAACGTCGCCGATACCGGCGCTCGCATCCGCGACCTGCTCGGGCCGGGGGCGCCTGCCGACCTCGCGCTCGGGCTCTTCAACCGCGCCGCCGGCCGCGTTCCGGCCCAGGACCGGCTGTTCCTCGAAGTCGAGGAGGACGGCAGCCCGCGCCGTTCCTTCGACCTGAAACTCTACGACGCCGGTTTCACCACTGCCGATCTCGGCCCGGCCATGCCCGGCCTGATCTCGCATTTCGGGCTCGAAGGGTTTCGCGTGCCGGCCGCGCTGCTTGGCCACATCGCGGGCGGCCGCGGCCGCGACGGAAAACCCTTCCTCACCCTCTACTATGGCGGGGGGCGGGCATGATCGCCGACGCCGCGTGGATGGAGCCGACCCAGCCCGGCGACCACTACGCCGATTACTGCCAGTGGCCGTACGATCCACCGGCCCCCACCGGCGGCAAGCTGCGCCAGTCGAGCCTGCTCTGGGCGGCGCTCGATGCAGCCGGCGCGCACCCCAACCTCGTCGCCGCCTGCCGCGAACTGCGCCGCGTCCTCGGCCCGTTCCGCACCGTCTACGGCGTCAAGCTGCAGGGCGGCCGCCTGAGCTTCGAGTTCTACTTCTACGACTACGCGCGTCTCGACCGCGACCTGTCGATCCCCAAGGTGCTCGCCGCCCTCTCCCCATACGTGCAATGCAACCTGCCGCCGGTCGAGCAGCGTCCCTACTTCATGTTCTCGCTCGACCTCGACGACGCCATCGTCACCGGCCAGTCGCCGCTGGCCGAGATCGACGTCTATCTGGGCAATCCGGGCAGCACGGTCTCCTCCGGCATCTGCTACGCGCATCGCGCCGAGGGGCTGGAGCTCAAGAACTTCTACTTCTTCTTCGATGCCCGCTCCGAGCAGCGCCACATCGCCGACAAGGTCGCCGCCAGCGCGCACCTCGATGCATCGTTCGACCTCGATCAGATCCTCTGGCCCGAGATGGTCGATTGCGGCGTCATCGTCGTCGCCAACAAGCGCCGGCACGATGGCATCTACTTTTCCCGCATTCGCTCGACCCAACTCGGCCAGTTCTTCGAGCGCGCCGGCTGGCCGGCAGAACTTCGTGGCCTATACGCACAATATGCACGTCGTTTTGACCATCTGCTGTTCGATATCGGCATCGACTATGCTGTCGAAGACGGCGGCGCCGTGATACTGAAATCGGCCTTTTATGGCCTGCTGTGAGTGCCGCGCGTGACGCGATTTCTGCACGACCGCTACATCGAAATGACCATGGAGTTCCGCTGCAACCTGCGCTGCGTGCACTGCATGATCGAAGGCACGATGGACCGCCTGCGCCCCGAATCCGACGCCGCCTTCGACCGCATCCTCCGGCAGAATGCCGAAACGAATCAATATGATGGCCTGATCCTCACCGGCTCCGAGATCACCCTGCGCCGTGACCTGCCCGAGCTGGCGAAGCGTGCCCGCGCCCACGGTTTCAGCCATGTCCGCATCCAGACCCACGGTGTCCACCTCGCCGATCGCGCCTACACCGACCGCCTGATCGACGCCGGCATCGACGAGTATTTCGTCTCCGTCACCGCCCCAACCGCCGAACTCCACGACCACATCACCGCCGTCCCCGGCGCCTTCGACAAGATGATGCAGGGGTTCGATAATCTCGATCGCTACGACCACGTTGCCATCGTCACCAACACCGTCGTCACCGCCCTGAGCTACCAGCAGCTGCGCGCGGTGGTGGATCGCCTTGCCTACCTCAAGCAACTGATTCAAATGGAGTTCTGGGTCTACTGGCCAATGGCCGAGACCGACGAGAAGCAGCTCATCGTCCGCCACTCGGAGTCGCTGCCCTATCTCCGCGACGCCATCCACGCCGCCCGCGCCATCGGCCGCGACGTCGAGGTGAAGAACTTCCCCCACTGCCTGCTCGGCCCCGACGGCGATGCCCTGACGAACGACCAGCCGCAGCTGATCATCGACCCCGCCTTCTGGTCGGAATTCATGCGCAACGGCTTCCACCAGTGCGTCTACCGCGACCAGTGCGCCAGCAAGGCCTGCCTCGGCCTCAACACCGCCTACATCAACCGCTTCGGTTACGAGGAAGGCATCCTCAGCCCGATGCGCGAACCCGAGCCGGTCGCATGAGCGCGACGTCGGTCGCGCGACCCAGCGCAACGGGCGGGCAGGCCCGTCGCCGTGCCCCGGCCCTGCAGCTCTATCCCGAGCGGCCGGACAAGAAGGAAGGCAAGCTCGACGCCGCCCTTCGCGCCATCGAAGCGCAGGTCGTCGCGCCGCTGGCGAAGCATCGCGGGCAGAAGCTGTTTCGCCTGATCCCCATGGTCCACGCCATCGCGCCGACCCTGCTCGACGTGCCGATGCCCGAGCTGGTTGCGGGCGCGCGCGAAGCAGCCATCGAGATCCGCCGGTCCGACTTCAAGGACAACGCCGCCATCGCCCGCTGCTTCGCCCACCTGCGCGAGGTGTCGGGCCGGACGCTCGGTGGCAAGCGCCAGCACGACGTGCAACTGGTCGGCGCCTGGTCGATCCTCTCGGGCATGATCGCCGAAATGGCCACCGGCGAGGGCAAGACCCTGACCGCTGGCCTCGCGGCGGCTGCGGTAGCGCTGGCCGGCACGCCGGTGCATGTCGTCACCGTCAACGACTACCTCGCACGGCGCGATGCCGAGCTGATCGGACCGCTCTACAAGGCCGTGGGCCTAACGGTGGGGGTCGTGGTCGAGGGCATGGAACTGGCCGACCGCCAGCGCGCCTATGATTGCGACATCACCTACTGCACCAACAAGGAACTGGCCTTCGACTACCTGCGCGACCGCATGGTGCTGGGGCAGAAGTCTGGCGACCTGCGGCTCCGCCTGGATGCGCTGGCGTCGACGAAGAGCCGCATGGGCGAGCTGCGGCTGCGCGGCCTGCACTTCGCGCTGGTGGACGAAGCCGACAGCGTGCTGGTCGACGAGGCGCGGACCCCGCTGGTGATCTCCGGCCAGGCCAAGGCGGAGAACGACGTTGCCACCATCGCGTTCGCGCTGGAACTGGCCCGGACACTCGAGGCCGATAAGCACTACCGCATCATGCCCGACGAGAAGCGTGTCGGTCTGACCCAGACCGGCCGCGACGAAGTTGCGGAGCGCTCTGCCGGACGGCTGGGGCCGTGGAAGTCGCGCGTCATGCGCGAGGAGCTGGTGCGCCAGGCGCTGTCGGCCGAGTACCTGTTCCACCGGGACGAGGACTACATCATCTTCGACGGCAAGGTGCAGATCGTCGATCCTTCCACCGGGCGCCGCTCCAAGGACCGCTCGTGGTCGGACGGCCTGCACCAGATGATCGAGACCAAGGAGGGGCTGGAGCTCTCCGAGCAGCGCATCACCATCGCGCGGATGACCTACCAGCGGTTCTTCCGCCGCTATGGACGGCTCGCCGGCATGACCGGCACCGCCAGCCACGTCGCGGGCGAACTCTGGCGCGTCTACCGGTTGCCGGTGGCGACGATCCCCACGCACAAACCCTCGCAGCGCGTCTACCGCCGCGACGCTGTGCTGCCGACGGCCGGGCAGAAGTGGCAGCGCATCGTATCCCGGGCTGCCGAGTTGCATGCCGAGGGCGCGCCGGTGCTGATCGGCACCGGCTCGGTGGCCCAGTCCGAGATGGCAAGCGCCGAGCTGACCCGGGCCGGCTTGCCGCACGACGTGCTGAACGCTGCCCAGGATGCCCAGGAAGCCTCCATCGTCGGTCGCGCCGGCGAGCTTGGCCGCATCACCGTGGTGACCTCGATGGCCGGTCGCGGCACGGATATCCCGCTCGGTCCTGGCGCGGCGGAGCGGGGTGGGCTTCACGTCATCATGTCGGAACGCCACGAGGCGCGTCGTATCGACGACCAGTTGGCCGGCCGCGCCGGTCGCCAGGGGGAGCCTGGCCACATCGAGGCTATCCTGTCGCTCGAGGACGCGCTGCTCGCCACCGATGCGCCGGCCGTCCTCAAACGGCTGGCCGGTCCGCTATCGGCCCTCCTTGGTGAAAACGGACGACGCCTTGCCATCACGCTCGCGCAAAAACACGCCGAGCGGCTGCACGCCAGGATGCGGATGGCGCTGCTCAAGACCGACAAGAACTCGCAGAAGACCCTCGCGTTTGCCGGGCGCTCGGAGTGATCAGTGCCGGAGCCAGACCTGGCTCGTCTCCTCGGTGACAGGCCTGACCCCGTCGCTACCCTCGAGCAGCACCTGAACCTCTTCCCCTAAGGCATCGAGCATGCGGGCTGAGAACAGCGCATCGGACAACGCCTGCTCGCGGCTGGAATAGGGCCGTGCGGCTTCAGCGGACGTTGCCGGCTTGCCG
>CAMDAL010000093.1 GCA_945888565.1 Devosia equisanguinis
GCGATGATCGCATGCGGCTTTGGAAACGCATCGGTCGGGGTGTGCGCCGCGCGATAGGCGGCGAAGGCCGGTGCGGACGGCGTGGCGGAAAAATGCGCCGCGAACGAATAGCCGACGCCGAGCTGGCCGGCCGCCTGCGCGCTCGCGCCCGACGAGCCGAGCAGCCAGATCGGCGGCAGGGCCACCCGTTCCGGCGCCACCGTGATCGCCGCAAAGGGATGGTCGGGGGCGAAGTTGCCTTCCTCGAAGGCCAGCATCTCGGCCAGCTCCTGCGCGAAATACTCGCCGCCCACCGAACGCAGCGCCGATAGCGTCCGCCCATCGCTGCCACCGGCCCGGCCGATGCCGAGATCGATGCGGCCGGGGTTCAGCCCGTTGAGCGTGCGATACGTCTCGACCACCCGCAGCGGCACATGGTTGGGCAGCATCACGCCACCCGACCCGACGCGGATGCGCTTCGTATTCGCGGCCGAGGTGGCAATCAGCACCTCGGGCGATGAAGACGCAATCGACGGCATGCCGTGATGCTCGGCATACCAGACGCGGGTGTAGCCCAGATCATCGCCGAGCTGGGCGAGGCGCGTGATCTGCTTCAGCGCATCGGGGGTGGAGGTGCCTTCCGACACCGGGGCGAGGTCGAGAATGGAAAGCGGGAGATTGGCCATACGGGCTTATATCGGCATTTACCGATGGAATGGAAGGAAAGCGGGGCAGATTACTCTGCCGCCGCCAGCCCCTTCACCAGTTCCCCGGCCTGCCGCTCGAACAGCCGGCGGTAGATGCCGCCATCGAGTTTCACCAACTGCGCATGCGTGCCTTCCTCGACGACCTTGCCGGCATCGAAAACCAGCAGCCGGTCGAGCGAACGCACGGTCGACAGCCGGTGGGCGATGACCAGCGTGGTGCGGCCGATCATCAGCCGGTCCATCGCCTGCTGGATCAGCGCCTCGCTCTCCGAATCGAGGCTGGACGTCGCCTCGTCGAGGATCAGCACCCGGGCGTTCGACAGGAACGCGCGGGCAATCGCCACGCGCTGCCGCTCGCCGCCAGACAGCTTGATGCCGCGCTCGCCCACCAGCGTCTCGTAGCCCTTGGGCAGCCGCTCGATGAACTCGTGCGCGTTGGCGAGCTTCGCCGACTCGATGATCTCGTCGCGCGTCGCCTCCGGCCGCCCATAGGCGATGTTCTCGGCCAGCGAGCGGTGAAACAGCACCGGGTCCTGCTGCACGATGGCGATCTGACGCCGCAGCGAGGCTTGCGCCACTTCTCGAATGTCGACGCCATCGACCGTCACCCGGCCGCCCGAAACATCGTAAAGCCGCTGGATCAGCTTCACGAACGTGGTCTTGCCCGAGCCCGAATGACCGACGAGGCCGACCCGCTCGCCGGGCCGAATGGTGACGTTCAGGTCCTGGTAGAGCGGCCGCGTGTGCACGCCGTAGTGGAAGTCGACATGCTCGAACGCGATGCCGCCCGCCGCTATGGCGATCGGCGTGACTCCCGCGCGGTCGTCGATCCCCAGCGGTTCGTCGTCCAGCCGCACCAGCTCTTCCATGTCGTTCACCGAGCGCTGCAGGTTGCGCACGTGCTGGCCGATGTCGCGCAGGTAGCCCTGCAGCACCAGGAAGCTGGTGATGACGAAGGTGATGTCGCCCGCCGACGCCGCGCCGGCCTGCCAGAGGTAGAGCCCGGCGCCGATGATCGAGATGCGCATCAGCCACAGCAGCGTGTTCTGCACGGTGCCGTTGAAGGTACCGCGGTGCCATGTGCGGTCGGTGCGCGAGCGCCACTTGTCGAGCACCAGCTTCAGCCGGCTCTCCTCGCGCGTCTCGGCGCCAAACCCCTTCACCACCGCGTTGCACGAGATGGCATCGGCCAGCGCGCCGCCCATGCGGGTATCCCACATGTTCGCGAGGCTCGCGGCCGGGGCGACCCAGGCGGTCGACAGCGTCACCGTCACGGCGATGTAGATGAGCGAACCGACGCCGACGATCAGCCCCATCAGCGGCCAGAACAGGCCGAGCAGGATAGTCGAGCCGATCAGCATCGCGATCGACGGCAGGAGCGCGATCAGCACTGTGTCGTTGAGGACGTCGAGGGCCCACATGCCGCGGGTGATCTTGCGGACCGTCGAGCCGGCGAACGCGTTGGCGTGCCAGTCGGACGAAAAGCGCTGTACCCGCTTGAAGGCGTGGGTCACCACATCGCTCATCATCCTCAGCGTCAGGCGGATGATCAGCATGAAGATGGCCTGGCGCAGCAGCACCGCCATCAGGCCCAGCCCGGCAAGGAACAGAAAGGCGCTCACCGCGCTGTTCCAGGCGATCTCGCTGGTTGCCGCCCCGCTGGCCACTGCCTCAACGAGGCGGCCGGCGAAGAATGGCGTCAGTAGATCCGTGGTAATCTCGCCGAGCACGCAGAGCATGATTACTGCAATGCGGATGGGCTGCTTCTGCCAGTGCCGGAAGGCGAAGCCCAGCACCTTGGAAAAGGCTTCAGCGCGGAAGTCTATCTTGAAACGAGCCATTGTCTCATGTCCGGGCGCGCTAAACGCGCAGCGAACCGGTCCCGATTGGAGCGAAGGTGGGAGCCGCCGGAGCGGCAGTCAGGGGACCGCTGAGCAGTCCGGCGCGCGTCCTAACGGAGCGCGCAATCCCCGAAGGGGCGAGGTCGCTTGGTGATATGCATCATGCCGCCCCTCCCTGGTTCGATCGGACGAGACAAGCCTCTTAGGCGAGAATCCGTTCGGCTGCAACTGCCGAGAATGGCGCGGCGCTAGAGGGTGAGCGCGACCGTGGTTGCAGGCCCATCGCGACCACGACCAGCCTGGAGAGAAGGGCCAAACGTCCCAGGGCTCAGGCGCTACAACCCGCCCATCTCGCAGATCAGCTTCCACTCGGCATCTGTGACCTTCGACACCGACAGGCGCGACAGCCTCACCAGCTCCATGTTGGCGAGTTCCGGCGTTGCCTTGATCGTCGCCAGCGTCACCGGCTTCGGCAGCGGCTTCACCGGCAGCATGTCGACGCATTCCCACACGATCTTGCCCTTGTCGTTGGGCTCGGCCGTGGAATCGGGGTGCGCCAGCGCCACCACCTTCATGATGCCGACGATCTCCTTGCCGATATTGGAGTGGTAGAAGAACGCCTCGTCGCCGAGCTGCATCGCCTGCATGTTGTTGCGCGCGGTGTAGTTGCGCACGCCGTGCCACTCCTCCGGCGTCCCGCGGCCGACGACGTCGTCCCACGAGTTGACGTCGGGTTCGGATTTCATCAGCCAGTAGGCCATCGCCCGCCCTCTACTTCTTGGTGTTGTTGATCCCGAGGTGCCAGCGCTTGATGGTGACCGAATCGAACACGCCCTGCAGCACGAACGGGTCGCGGTCGAAATCGGCCCGGGCGGCGTCGTAGCTTTCGGCCTCGATCACCACGATCGAGCCGGTCATGTCGCCATTGTCGTCGAGGAAGGGGCCGGCGAGGATCAGGCGGTCGCCCAGCGTCTCGAGGTGCTTCAGGTGCTCCGGACGCACGGCCTGGCGCCTCGCGAGTCCATTGGGCTTGTCGTGGGCAATCAGGGCATAAAGCAAAGTCAGTCCTCCCGCTTGAGCGGCCTCGACATCAGGCCGGCGACGATTTCGTTGATGGTGACACGGCCCCCGAGCAGCAGGTTTACTGCATCGATGAGCGGGGCGTCGATACCGAGGCCGTCGGCCAGTTGCTTGGCCACCGGCGCAGTGGTGACGCCCTCGGCGAGGCCGATGCCGGCGATGCTGTCGCCACGGCCCAGTGCCATGCCGGTCTGGTAGTTGCGCGACTGGGTCGAGGTGCAGCTCAGCGTCAGGTCGCCGAGCCCGGCGAGACCGGTCAGCGTGTGGGCGCTGCCGCCCATCTTCACCACCAGCCGGGTCAGTTCGGCGAACGCGCGGGCGATCATGGCCGAGCGGGCCGAGGCCCCGAGTCCGGCGCCCTCTACTGCGCCACAACCCAGCGCGTAGACGTTCTTCAACGCCCCGGCCAGTTCGACGCCGAGCAGGTCGTCGGTGGCGTAGAGGCGGAAGGTCGGGCCGGCGAGGGCGGCGGCAACATCCGAGGTGGCTTCGGCATCGTTGCCGGCGAGGGTCACCGCTGTCGGCCGGCCCGCCGCAACGTCGACGGCAAAGCTCGGGCCGGAGAGGACGAAGGCATCGGCGTCGGGGACGATATCGTGGAGGATCTCGCTCTGCCGCTTCAGGCTGCCATGTTCGAGCCCCTTGGCGGTCAGCACCACCGGCTTGCCGCGCAGGGCTGGGGCATGCTGGGTGAGCGCCGCACGGCTTGCCTGCGCCGGGACGGCGAGGACGTAGATATCGGCGTCGGGCACGTCACTGGAGGCCCCGATCCTCGAAGACAACTGCTGGTCGCCGAGGTGGGCTGAGTTGGACCGCCGGGTGTTGATCTCGTCGATCACCTGCGGATCGCGCCCCACGATTGTCACTTCGCGTCCGGCGATGGCCGCAGCCTGCGCCAGGGCGGTGCCCCAGGCGCCGGCTCCGATCACGGCTACACGCTCAAGCCCCATGGTGGCTCAGCCCCATGTCGGCGCTGTCGAGCGGCCAGCGCGCCCTGGCGGAAAAATCGAGCGGATCGGCGGCGCCGAGCGACAGGCGTTCCGCCCCGGCCCAGGCGACCATCGCGCCATTGTCGGTACACAGCGGGATGGGCGGCACGACGAGGCGGGCGCCTGCCGCCTGCACCGCCTCGTTCAGCGCCGCGCCGATGGTCATGTTGGCCGCCACGCCACCCGCTACCACCAGCACCGGCGGATGCCCCGGCAGTTCGGCACGGTATCTCGCCAGCGCCGACTTCGCCCGTGTCGAAACGATCTCGGCCACGGTGCGCTGGAAGCTGGCGCAGATATCGGCGACGGTCTGGTCGTCGAGCGGCGCCTGCCCCTCGGCGGCGAGGCGCACTGCGGTCTTCAGCCCTGAAAACGAAAAATCGAGCCGGTTTTCCTTGAGCAGCGGCCGCGGGAACCTGAAGCGCTCCGGATCGCCGAGCCGCGCCAGCTTCTCCACCTGTGGCCCGCCCGGGTTGCCGAGGCCCAGCAGCTTTGCCACCTTGTCGAAGGCTTCGCCCAGCGCATCGTCGATGGTGGTGCCCCAGCGCTCGTAATCGCCGACGCCCCGCACCAGCACGAACTGGCTGTGCCCGCCGGAGACCAGCAGCATCAGGTAGGGAAACGCCACGCCATCGGTCAGCCGGGCGGTCAGCGCGTGTGCTTCGAGGTGGTTCACCGCCACCAGTGGTTTGTGCAGCGCCGCCGACAGCGCCTTGGCGGTGGTCAGCCCCACCAGCACGCCGCCGATCAGCCCCGGCCCGGCCGTCGCGGCGATCGCGTCGACCTCGCCGAGCTTCATCCCGGCCTCCGAGCAGGCCTGCGCAATGATGTGGTCGAGCCAGGTGACATGCGCCCGCGCCGCCAGTTCCGGCACGACGCCACCGAAGGCCGCGTGCTCATCGAGCTGGCTGCGCACCACGTTGGAAAGGATCGTCGCACGGCCATCCGCAGCGCGCTCGACGATCGAGGCGGCGGTTTCGTCGCAGCTGGTTTCGATCCCGAGAACTCTCATCAACCTTGTCCGACAAAGCGGGGAGGGGTAAGCCGACGCGGCTCTGGCCTATATAGGTACGGTTTGAAATGCAATCGGCCCCCTTTCTCACCATCGGCACCCGCGGCTCGCTGCTCGCGCTATGGCAGGCGCACGAAGTGCAGCGGCTGCTGGCGGAAGCGCATGGCGTGGCGGTTGACGATATCGCCTTCCGCAGCTTCACCACGACGGGCGACAGGCTGACCGACCGGCCGCTGAGCGAGGCGGGCGGCAAGGGGCTGTTCTCGAAAGAAATCGAAGCGGCGCTGGCGGCTGGCGAAATCGACCTCGGGGTGCATTCGAGCAAGGACATGGCCTCGGTGCTGCCCGACGGGCTCGTCCTCGCCGCCTTTCTTGAGCGCGACGATATCCGCGACGCCTTCGTATCGCTGAAATATGCCTCGCTCGACGCACTTCCGCAGGGCGCGAGGCTCGGTTCGAGCTCCATCCGCCGCGCCGCGCAGATGCTGCGGGCGCGCCCGGACCTCGATATCGTGCCGTTCCGCGGCAATGTCGGCACGCGCCTGCAGAAGCTGGGCGATGGCGTCGCCGACGCCACGCTGCTTGCCGCGGCCGGGCTCAACCGTCTCGGGCAGGCCGACAAGATCACCGCCTATCTCGATCCGCGCACCTTCCTGCCCGCCCCGGCACAGGGCGCCATCTGCGTCGAAATTCGCGCCGACGATGCCCGCACCGCCGGACTCGTCGCGCCGCTCGACCACGCGCCCACGTCCACCACCATCGCTGCTGAACGATCGCTGCTGCGCACGCTCGACGGATCCTGTCGCACTCCCATCGGCGCGTTTACGGAACTGAACGATTTGTCGTGCAGTTTGACCGCGGAGATCCTGAGCCCCGACGGAAGCGAGTACTATCGCGACACGCTTTCGGGGCGTCCCGACGAGGCCCTGCAGATCGGCGCCGAACTCGGACGCCGGCTGCTGGCCGCCGCCGGTCCGGATTTCGCGCGTCAGTTCAAGGGGTAGTTCCATTTGCGTATGCTCGTGACCCGGCCAGAACCCGACGCGAGCGAAACCGCAGCCCGGCTCGGCGCTATCGGCATCGAGGGCATGGCCTGCCCGCTGCTGGTGCACCAGACGCTGCAGGGGAGCCTGCCCGAGGCCACCGGCTTCGCCGCCATCGCTGTCACCAGCGCCAATGCGCTGCGCGCCCTGCGCGAACGCGGCATGCTGGACCGCTACCTCAAGCTGCCGCTCTACGCCGTGGGCGGCCGCACCGCCGCTGCCGCCAAGGCGCTCGGCTTCAAGAATGTCACCCATGCCGAAGGCGGCTTCGCGGCGCTGGCCGAACTGCTCGCCCACACGCCGCTCAAGGGGCCGATCTTCTATCCCGCGGCGCGCGAACTGGCGGGCGACCTGGCCAAGTCGCTGGCCCCCTTCGGTCGCATGGTGATCACCGCCGAGGTCTACGCCATGACGGCCCTCGACACCCTGCCGCTCACCGCGGCGGGGGGCTTCGCCGAGAACTCGATCGGCGCGGTGCTGCTCTACTCGAGGCGGACCGCCGAGACCTTCGTGCGGCTCGCTGAGCCGCATATCGACCGGCTCGAGCGCCGCCAGCTCGGCATGCTCTGTCTAAGCGAGGCGGTTGCCGAGCCGCTGGTCGATGCCCATTTCATCCGGGTGAGTCTCGCCGAGCAGCCGAGCGAGCAGGCAATGATGGGGCTTGCCTTGTCGTTTTCGCGCGACCACAACGCATCATGAGCCAACCGAGGGGCTTTCGAGTGGAGTACGTGCCGCATGGCTGAGCGCAAGTCCGGCCCGGTCAGGCCGCCGGTAATCGATCTCACCGCCAAGCCCGCAACACGTCCGCCCGTGCCGGCCGCCGATGAGGCGAGCCCCGGCGAGTCCGGATCGCCCATCGATTCCGCTGCCACCGAGAACGTCGGCAGCGATGCGGCAGGCGAGAGCACGCCCGAGGCGCCCCGTCCGCCGCGCCCGCTGGCGCGCCTCGCCATGCCGTGGAGCGCCATCAGCATCGCCGCCATCGGTGGCGCAATGCTGGGCACCCTGCTGACCTACGCCGCCGTCAATGTCGTTGCCCTGCCGGACAGCCGCCCGGCGATTGCCGATCCGGCAGCGCAGCTTGCAGCGCAGGATCAGGCCATCGCCGAACTCGCCGCACGCCTCGCCATCGCCGAGGCCGCCACGCAGGCGACCGAGACGAGTGTCACGACGTCTTCCGAGGCGGCAGCCGCCGATCTCGAGGCGCTGCGCCGACAGCTTGCTGCCGTCCCCCCGCCACTGCCGGTCGATCTGGGGCCGCTCGAAGCGCAGGTGGCGAGCCTCGAAGACCGCATCGCCGCCATCGGTGCCGGGGCTTCCGGAGCCGATGCGACGGCGCTCGCCGACACGATTTCCGGGCTCGAAGCGGGGCTCGGCGAACTCCGCGCCGCGCTCGAGGCGCTGACGCAGCGCACCGCGACCGCCGAACAGTCGGTCGTGGCGCTGAGCGGCGAAGTGGCTGCCACCAAGTCCGCCGTCGCGGCGCAGACCAGCATGATCGGCTCGTCCGATATCGGTCCGGCCGTGCGTTTGCCGCTGATGGTTTCGGGGGTCGAAAGCGCCTTCGCCAACGGCCGGCCGTTCGATGCCGAGCTCACGGGCCTCGTCACGCTGCTGCCCGACCTTGCCGTGCCCGAGGCGATCCGCACCGCCGCCCCGGCCGGTCTGCCGCGTCCAGATGCGGTCGCCATGGCGTTCACGGAGGCTGTGCCAGTCATCCTCGCCGGCCGCCCCGCCGGCGGCAGCGGCGACCTGACGCAGGACGCCATCGAGTGGGCCAAGGGCATGCTGGCGCTTCGGCCGATGGAGGAAACCGAGGGTGACGCGCCCGAAGCCATCGTTTCGCGTCTCGAAGCGGCGATCGGCCGGCGCGATTTCGTCGGTGCTGCGGCGCTGCTCGCCCAGTTGCCCGAGCCGATGCAGGCCGCCGCCGGTGCGATCGCCAGCGATATCCGCACCCTCGCTGCCGCGGACGGCTTCATCGCCACGCTGCGGGCGCAAGCACTGGAGGCGCCCGCACTTGAAGCGCCCACGCTTGAGGAGCCTGCACTCGAGGCACCGGTCGAGCCTGCATCCGAGGCAGCGACCGAGCCGGTGTCCGAGCCGCCTGTGCCCGAACAGCCCGTGGAGGCCACACCGTGATCCGGCTTGCCTACTGGCTGGTCATCAGCCTGCTCGTCACCGCCGGTATTGCCTGGCTGATCGGCCTGCCGGGCGTGCTCACCGTCGAGATGCTCGGCATGCGGATGCAGCCGCGGCTCGGCGTCGCGGCGCTCGCCGCCATCGTGGCGGTGTTCGTCATCATCCTCGTCTGGGGCATCCTGCGCCGCGTCCTCGCTGCGCCGTTCTACATCGCCCGCCGATCGCGCGAGCGGCGCAAGGATATGGGCTTCACCGCGCTGTCCGATGGTTTCATCGCGCTGCAGGCCGGCGATGCGCTGCGGGCCCGCTCGCTCGCCCGCGAGGCGCGGGGCAACCTGCCGCGCAACGCCGCCGCACAACTGCTCGAAGCCCGGGCCGACCTGGCGCTGGGCGACATGCATTCGGCGCGCGAGCACTACCGGGCGCTGATCTCCAACCGCAAGACGGCGCTGGCCGCGCTCTCCGGCCTCTACGACCAGGCCCGGCAGCAGGGCCGTGTCGACGCGGCCCTGACCTTCGCACAGAAGGCGCTCGACATTGCGCCGCAGGCGCCGTGGGCGCGCGAAGCGGTGTTCGACGACATGACGCGGCAGGCCCGCTGGGACGAGGCGGCGCGCATGGTGGCCGAGGAGCAGGCCGTCACCCGCGAAGAAAAGATGCGTAAGCGCCGCCGTCTCGCCGTCGTCGAGGCCGCCCGGGCCCAGCTCGCCGAAGGCAACGAGCCGAACGCTGCCCTCGAACACGCGCTGTCCGCGCTGAAGCTGGTGCCTGATTTCGTCCCCGCCGCGCTGATCGCGGCGCGCATCTATGCCAACCGCGGCGAAGCCCGCCGCTCGATGAGCCTGCTGCGGCGCGTCTGGCGCGCCACCTCGCATCCCGATATCGGCACGCTCTACGCCAATGCGGTGCCAGGTGCGTCGGCGGTCGATCGGCTGAAGCGGGTCCGCGAGCTGATCGAACTGCCGCCCACCAACAAGGCTGGCGCGCTGGTGCTGGCGCGCGCCGCCATCGATGCCTTCGACTGGGTACTGGCGCGCCAGGCGCTCGCCAACTACTCCTCGGCCAATCCCTCGCAGGCGGTGTGCCTGATGATGGCCGAGATCGAGGAAGGCGATACCGGCGACAAGGGCAAGGCGCGCGACTGGGTCAACCGTGCCGTCCGCGCCCCACGTGAGCCGCTATGGACCGCCGACGGCATCACCGCCGAGGACTGGGAGCCGCTGTCGCCCGTCAGCGGCAAGCTCGATGCGTTCGAATGGCGCGTCCCGACCAGCGCCGTCGCCACCCGCACCAACGGCGCCATGACCCCCGCCGCCTCCCGTCCGGCCGAGCCTGCGGCCGCCAGCGTTCCCGCCACGCTCGAGCCGGCGCGCACGCAGCCCGCTCCGCCAGCCCTGCCGATCGCTTGAAAATCGGGGGCGCGAGCACTCTTGCGTCAGCGGGCAGGGTCAAGTATTAGCTCGCCTCGACGCCGCATTAGCTCAGTCGGTAGAGCATCTCATTCGTAATGAGGGGGTCGCTGGTTCGATTCCGGCATGCGGCACCACCCTTTCCGGGCCTTTCAGACGGTCCGGCTTCCCAGCAGTTCAGGTCAGGCAAGCGCGGCGGCAATGTCCGGCGTGCCGCAGTGGAACTCTGGCGTCGGCCAAAAATGTTGGCTATCTGGCTGGCTTTGTTTCGCAGGCAGACCATGGCCCTCAGCAAGACCTATGACGGCGACGAGCCGGTGCGCGTCAACAAATGGCTGGCTCAGAGCGGTGTCTGCTCGCGCCGCGAGGCCGATGCCCTGATCGCCGATGGCCGCGTGCGGATCGATGGCGAAAGCTTCACCGACGCCGGCCGCAAGATCCTGCCGGGCCAGACCCTGACCCTTGATCAGAGCGCCGCCTCGGAGCTCGATGCGCGGTTCACGGTCATCTACAACAAGCCGGTCGGCATCGTTTCGGGCCAGCCCGAGCCGGGCGAAATCCCTGCCGTCAGCATGATCCGCCGCGCCAACGTCTTCGGCGAGGCCCAGGTCTTTCCCGACCGGAATTCGCACCTCGCGCCTGTGGGGCGCCTCGACAAGGATTCGCACGGCCTGCTCATCCTGTCCAATGACGGGGTCCTCGCCAAGGCGATCATCGGGCCGCAATCCGACCTCGAAAAGGAATACCACGTCCGGGTGCGTGGCGAGCTGTTCGAGGAGAAGATCGCCTGGCTGCGCCACGGGCTGGAACTCGACGGTCGCAAGCTCAAGCCCGCCATCGTCACGCGGACCGGCGCCCAATCGCTGACCTTCGTCCTGAAGGAAGGCCGCAATCGCCAGATTCGCCGCATGTGCACGATGTGCGAACTGCGGGTCATCGATCTGCTGCGCGTCCGCATCGGCGGCCTGAACCTGGGGAACCTGCCGGAGGGTCAGTGGCGCCTCCTGACGCCCGAGGAACGCACCGGGCTCATCGGCCAGTCCTGACCGCAACCCCTGCGACATCTGCGGCGGCCGGCCAGCGAGATTTTTCTCGGCTGACTGCTGCAAGGCCGTCGTGCATCCGTGCTACAAATCCGCCCACAGTCGGGGTTCGGGTCGGTTTGCATGGGGTGCTCCAGCACAGGTTCAGGGTCGGAGGCGCATGACCGTGCCCTTTGACACGCTGCTCTGGGTGCTGGTCGGGCTGGCGCTCGGCATCACGCTCTCCATGGTTTTCCTGGTGCTCTATGCGGCGCTCGAGCGGCGGGCCATCGCTCGCCGCGCCGCGCCGCGCGCTTCCGTACCAGCAAGGGAAGCGCAGTCGAGTGCGCTGCGCCGCCGCGCCAAGGCGGCCCTGAGCGTGCCGATCGAGCCCATGCTGCCGCCGGCCGACGAGACCTTGCCCGATGCCGGTGTCGATGAGCCTGAGCCCAGCACTGTCGTGGCACTCACCCGCGCGCTCGAAGCCCAGCCGCAACTGCCCGCCCCCGATCTCCATGAGCTGAACGAGGCCGGGACCACGCCGGATTTCAATTTCGACCTCGATTTCACCCTCCCGCCCGAGCCCGACCCTGCGCCTGAGCCTGAACCCCATCCCGAGCCTGAAGCAGATCCCGAGCCCATCCCCGAGCCTGAGCCGCCGCCGCCCGAGCCGGTGATCATCCTGCCGCCGCCGCGTCCCGTCGCGCCGCCGCCACCCGCGCCCAAGCCGGTGGTGATCGAGGCCGCGGTCAACCCCGTCGCGCCGCCGGCTGTGGCGCCACTGCCGTCTCGACCGGTGCCACCGCCCGTGGCTCCGGTTGCCGCGCCCGCGCCGGCGCCGCAGCCCAGGCCGAAAAGACCGGTCGTCACGCCGCCTCCGGCGATCAAGCCGCCACCCATGCCGGTCCGGGCGGCCCCTGCGGGATCCAGCCCACCGGCCCCGCCGAAGCCTCCGGCAGCGAAGCCCGAGGCTCCGGTTGCGCTCCCTCCGGCCCCGGCCCGGCCAGTTGCGGCCGTACCCGTCAGGACTCCGGTGCCCCTTGTGGTCGCTCCGCCGCCAGCGGCGGTGGCGCCCGCCGTCGCGCCGCCGCCGACCCCCGCGCCTCCGCCGGAACCGCCCCCGCCTCTCGAACCACCGGTCATCGGTGGTGTCCGCTTCGCCCCGGT
>CAMDAL010000094.1 GCA_945888565.1 Devosia equisanguinis
CCCAGGCGATCTCGTGGCCGCGGCGGCGGGCCAGCCAGTATTGGAGCCCGAGGGCGAGGGCGAGAACTGCCGCCGTCAGCAGCAGCGCGCCCCAGCCGGTGAGCGCTACGCCCGCGGCGAACAGCCCGACCACCAGGAGCGGCACCAGCAGCCGCCAGAGGATGTCGCGCGGCGTCAGCGCCGTCCACACCGAGCCCTGCGCGCGAAGGGCCGAGCTCCAGTACTCGGCGAAGGCCATCGGCAGCACCAGCGCCGCGGCAGCGAAGATGTGCGCCACCGGCCCTGTCGTCAGCATGCTGAGGAGGATCGCGCCGGCAATCAGGGCCGCCGAGAGCGCGAGGCTAGCGACAAGCACCAGCGCCCCGCCGGCCCGCACCGCCTCGACCGCCTTGTCCCGTCGGCCGGCCACCTCCTCCTCCGGCCAGTAGCGGAGGATGGCGGTCTGCTGACCCATCGAGCCGCCGATCGACAGCAGCGTCGCGAGGCTGAGCCCGAAGGCGAAGTAGCCGTATTCGGTGGCGCCCATGGTGCGCGAGAGCACCACATACATGGCGTAGGTCAGCCCGGCGGTGGCGACCTTGATCAGCAGCGACACCAGCGAGCGGTTGAGCCCGGTCTTGAGCAATGCGCGCAGGTCGGAAGGGATAGCGGCCATTAAGTCCGTCACAACAGGTTCGGCGGACTATGGCAGGCATGGGCTGACAAGGTCTTACCACTCGACAACGGGTTTGGCGGGACGCAGTGTGATGGGCAGAAGCCGGGGGGATTGCCGTGAACGAGCTGACGGTTTTCGATGCGCGTGCGGCGCTGATCGCGCGGGCGCAGGGCTACCTGTCGACCGAGCCGAGTTTTTCGCGCTTCCTGCGTGCCGTCGCCGAGGCTACCGACCCCGAGGATCTTCGCCCCTATACTGTCGAGGTGCTGGAGGAGCGCTTCCGCAAGTCCTACGGGCGGCTGGGCAAGCGTGAACTGGCGAGTTTCAACGTCTACGTCGTGCCGGCCGACCGGCCCGGCGGGCGCGACATCGTCGAGGTGTTCTGCGCCGACATGCCATTCATCGTCGACAGCGTGCTGGCGGCGATCCGGGTCTATGGCGGCGTGGTGAAGGCGATCACCCATCCGGTGCTGCAGTTCGACCCCGCCACCTATCGCGTGCTCGACCAACCTACCCCCGGCAGCCGGCTCGAGAGCTTCCTCCACGTCGAGATCGACCCCTTGCCGGACCTCGTGGTGCGCGAGGCCATGAAGGGCGAGATCGAGGCGACGCTCACCGATGTGGGCCGCGCCGTCGCCGGCTGGCGGCCGATGCTGGAACGGGTGCGCAAGGCGGTGCAGGACTGGCACCAGCACCCGCCCAAGGCGCCGCCGGCGCATATCGCCGAAGGCATGCATTTCCTCGGCTGGCTGGCCGAGCACAACTTCACCTTCCTCGGCATGCGCGAGTACCGGCTCGATGGCGATGCCGGGGCGAAGCGCCTGGTGCCGGTGCACGACAGCGAACTGGGCATCCTCGAGGACCCCAACGTGCTGTTCCTGCGCTCGGGCCGGAACTTCGTCGAGATGACCGAGCAGCATGCGACGTTCCTCGCCGAGAACGCGCCGCTGCTGGTCACCAAGGCCAACATCAAGTCGCGGGTGCACCGCCGCGGCTACATGGACTATATCGGGGTCAAGCTCTACGACGCGGCGGGCGCCCCCTCGGGCGAACTGCGCATCATCGGGCTCTTCACCTCGATGAGCTACGCCACGCCCAACATCGACGTGCCGCTGATCCGCATGAAGGTTTCGGAGGTGCTGAAGCGCGCCGGCAATGACCCCAAGGGCCACGCCGGCAAGGCGCTGATGAACGCGCTCGACACCTTTCCCCGCGAGGAGCTGTTCCAGATATCGGACGACCTGCTGGTCGAGTTCGCGACCATCATCGCCCAACTGGGCGACCGGCCGCGCGTGCGGGTGCTGTCGCGCATCGACCGGTTCGACAATTTCGTCTCGATGCTCGTCTATGTGCCGCGTGACCGTTACGATTCCGACATCCGCGCGGTGATCGGCGCCTACCTCGCGGAGGAGTATGATGGCCGCATCTCGGCCTTCTACCCGCATTTCCCCGAGGGCGATCTGGTGCGGGTGCAGTTCATCATCGGCCGCGATGGCGGCAAGACGCCCAACCCCAGCCGCGACGAACTGGAAGCCGGCGTCGCCGGGCTGATCCTTACCTTCGGCGACCGGCTCAAGGCCGCCTCCGGCAATTCCGGCGCCGTGGCGGATTTCCTCGAGGCGTTTCCCGCTGACTACCAGGCCAACAACTCGGCCGACGAGGCACTCGCCGACATCGAGACGATCCGGCTGCTGCCGGACGAGAGCGCCATCGCGCTCCGGCTCGGCGTGCGCGACGGCCGCGAAAGCCCGATCGGGCTCAAGGTCTACCACCGCGGCAGTCCCATCCCGCTCTCGGACCGCGTGCCGATGCTGGAGAATTTCGGTTTCCGCGTCATCGACGAAGACACCGCCACCGTCACTCCCACCCATGGCGGCGTAACCTACATTCACGACATGCAGCTCGACGCCACCGGCCCCGTCGACCTTGCCGACCGGTTGCTGGCCGAGAAGATCGAGAACGCCATCCTTGCCGTCTGGCGCGGCGATGCCGAAAGCGACGCCCTCAACGCGCTCACCACGCTGCGCGGCCTGAGCTGGGACGACGTCGAGGTGCTGCGTGCCCTCACCCGCTACCTCAAGCAGGTCGGCATCCCGTATTCGCGCGACTACCTCAACGCGGTGCTGGCCCGGCATGGCGATGTCGCCGAAGCGCTGGTGACGCTGTTCCACGCCGACAACGATCCGCACTATGCCGGGCACCGCGAGCGTTCGGCGCGCGAGGCCCGCACTACCATCGCTGCCGCCATCGACGCGACCACCTCGCTCGACGAGGATCGCATCCTGCGCCGCCTGCTCAACCTCGCCGAGGCGGTGGTGCGGACCAACGCCTACCAACGCGACCAGTCGGGTGCCCGCCGACCGGCCCTGGCGCTGAAGTTCGATTGCAGCAAGGTCGACGCACTGCCCGAGCCGAAGCCATATCGCGAGATCTTCGTCTACTCGCCGCGCGTCGAGGGCCTGCACCTGCGTTTCGGCCCCATCGCCCGTGGCGGCCTGCGCTGGTCCGACCGACCGGAGGATTTCCGCACCGAGGTGCTGGGGCTGGTGAAGGCCCAGCAGGTGAAGAACGCCATCATCGTGCCGGTGGGCGCCAAGGGGGCCTTCGTGCCGCGCCAGACTCCGGCCGGCGCCGACCGCGAGACCGTGCTGCGCGAAGGGACGATCTGCTACAAGATCTTCGTTTCCACGCTGCTCGATGTCACCGACAACCTCGAGGTCGACGCGGTGGTGCCGCCCCCCGACGTGATGCGGCGCGACGGCGACGACCCCTATCTGGTGGTGGCCGCCGACAAGGGCACCGCGAGCTTTTCCGACACCGCCAACGCCATTGCCACCGGCCGCGACTTCTGGCTCGGCGACGCCTTCGCCTCGGGCGGCTCGGCCGGCTACGACCACAAGAAGATGGGGATCACCGCGCGCGGCGGCTGGGAGGCGGTGAAGCGGCATTTCCGCGAGCTCGACCGCGACATACAGACCTCGCCATTCACGGCGGTAGGCGTCGGCGACATGAGCGGCGACGTGTTCGGCAACGCCATGCTGCTGTCGCCGCAGACCCGGCTGATCGCCGCCTTCGACCACCGCGACATCTTCATCGACCCCGATCCGAACCCCGAAACCAGCCTCGCCGAGCGCTCGCGCCTGTTCCAGCTGCCGCGCTCGAGCTGGCAGGACTACAATGCGGAGCTGATCTCGAAGGGTGGCGGCGTGTACCCGCGTACACAGAAGGTGGTGCCGCTGTTCGCCGAGGCGCGGAAGGCCCTCGGGCTGGGCAACGAGCAACTGTCACCGAGCGACGTCATCCGCGCCATCCTCAAGGCGCAGGTCGACCTGCTCTGGTTCGGCGGCATCGGCACCTATGTGAAGGCCGCGGCCGAGACCGACGCACAGGCCGGCGACAAAGCCAATGATGCGGTGCGCATCAACGGTGCGGACATTCGGGCGCGGGTGGCGGGCGAAGGCGCCAACCTCGCCATGACCCAGCTCGGCCGCGTCGAGTATGCCAAGGCCGGCGGGCGACTCAACACCGACGCCATCGACAACTCGGCCGGCGTGAACTCCTCGGACCTCGAGGTGAACATCAAGATCGCGCTCGGCGCCCTCACCCGCACCGGCCAGTTGACCACCCAGACGCGCAACGAGTTCCTCGCCTCGATGACCAGCGAGGTGGCGGCGCTCTGCCTGCGCAACAACTACCTGCAGACCCTGGCGCTCTCGGTGGAAGAGCATCGCGGGCTTGCTTCCTTCCCCGAGCACCACGGCCTGATCGAGGCGCTGGAGGGCTCTGGCGACCTGAGCCGGAGTGTCGAGTTCCTGCCCGATGACACGGCGTTGCGGGCTCGAGTACAGGCCGGCAAGGGCCTGACCCGGCCGGAACTTGCCGTGCTCCTCGCCTACGCCAAGAACGGCGTCAATTCCGACCTGCTGGCGACTGGCGTGCCGGACGATCCCTACCTCGGCAAGGAGCTCTACCGCTACTTTCCCGACCGGCTCACCGAGACCTTCCCCGACACCGTCACGACGCATCGGCTGCGCCGCGAGGTGATCGCGACCGTGCTGTCGAACGCCATGCTGAACCGCGGCGGCGCGGCCTTTGTCAGCGAACTGTCCGCCGCCACCAATGCCGATGTGGGGCAGATCGTGGCGGCCTACGCAGCCGCTCGTGACGTCTACGGCACGCCCGAGCTCAACCTGCTGGTCGACGGGCTGGACGGACAGGTGCCCGGCCGCACACAGCTGACGCTTTATGCCGACGTGCAGGCGCTGCTCCGTCGCGAGGCCCTGTGGTTCCTGCGCAATACCGGCTTCGAGGGCGGCCTCGCGCCGCTGGTCGAGCGCTATGCGGCCGGCATTGCCGACGTGAAACTGCTGCTGGGCAGCCTCGTCGGGCCGTGGCTGGAGCGCAACGTGACTGAGCGGGCCGAGCGGTTCGAAGCGGCGGGCGTCAACCGTAACCTCGCGCACCGTTTCGCCGAGCTGCCGGTGCTCTCGCTGGCGACGGACGTGGTGCTGGTTGCCGAAAAGACCGGCGTCACCGTGCCTGAGGCGGCCACTGCCTTCTTCGGCGTGCTGGAGATATTCGGCCTCGGCCGTGTCATCGAGGAAGGCAATGCCATCGTGCTCGCCGACCGGTTCGACCGGATGGCGCTCGACCGGGCGCTCGCCAACCTCACCCGCGCCCAGCGCGACCTCACCACCGACGTGCTGTCGGCCTGCGAGGGTGACATCGCTGGCCGCCTCGAAACCTGGCGCACCAGCCGCGCCGAAGCCATCACCCGCGCCGCGGACGCCGTTCGCAGCCTCACCGAGGGCGACATGACGGTATCGCGCCTCAGCGTGGCAGGCGGACTGCTGAGCGACCTGGCCCGGAGTGCTTGAGCAGAGGGGCGGCGATGTGTACATTTACGTCGCTCTATACACATCGAGGCAGCGATGCGCACCAATATCGACATCGATGACGAGCTGATGGCTGCCACCATGCGGGCGACAGGGCTTGCGACCAAGAAAGCTGCCGTCGAAGAAGCAATGCGCCGCACGGTCCGCAATGAGGAGCTTCGGCAGGCATTGGAGAGCCTTCGTGGTATCGGATGGGATGCACCTGAAATGCAGGATCGGCAGTTCAGAGAGGACGGCACGATCTACTATCCCGACGACAAGGAATGATCGTCGTCGATAGTTCGGTGTGGATCGGAGCGCTTGCCGACGCCGTCAATCCACAGGTGGGAGCGCTTTTCTCAATATCCGACCGCACACAGATCCTGCTGGGGGACGTGATAATGCTCGAAGTCCTCCGCGGCGTCCGCTCGGAAGCCGCGGCTCGCAGGGTCGAGGCAGATTTGCGCCGTTTTGCATTGGTCCAGATGCTGAATACGGAGATTGCAGTGAGGGCGGCGAAGAACTACCGCCACCTCCGCTCCGTCGGCATAACGATACGCAACAGCGTGGACCTTATCATCGGCACATACTGCATCGAGCACGGCCACCAGCTGCTGCACCGGGACCGTGACTTCGACCATATGGAAGCACTCGGACTGAAGGTCTATCGCCCCCACTAATGCCGGAAATGCCGCATCCCCGTCATCACCATGGAGATGCCGGCGGCATCCGCCGCGTCGATGACCGCCTGGTCGTTCATCGAGCCGCCGGGCTGGATGACGGCGGTGGCGCCCGCTTCGACTGCGGCCAGCATGCCGTCGGGGAACGGGAAGAACGCATCGGAAGCGACGACAGAGCCCTTGGTCAGCGCGCCCTCGATGCCGGCGGCTTCCGCCGCATCGATCGCCTTGCGGTGGGCGACGCGCGAGGAATCGAGCCGGCTCATCTGCCCGGCGCCGATACCGACGGTCGCGCCATCCTTGACGTAGATGATGGCGTTCGACTTGACGTGCTTGGCGACCTTCATGGCGATCTTCAGGTCAGCCAGCTCGGCCTCGGTCGGGGCCTTCTTCGTCACCACCCTGAACTCGGTGTCGTCGACATTGCGGTTGTCGCGACCCTGCACCAGCAACCCGCCGGCGAGTGATTTCACCGTCAGCCCGTCGGCCCTGGGGTCAGCCAGGGCGCCGGTGAGCAGGAGACGCAGGTTTTTCTTCGAGGCAATGATCCGGATGGCCGCCTCGGTGGCGTCGGGGGCGACGATCACCTCGGTGAACACCTTCACGATCTCGACCGCCGTGGCCTCGTCGATCACGCCGTTCAGCGCCACGATGCCGCCGAAGGCGGAGACCGGGTCGGTGCGGAGCGCCAGTTTGTAGGCGTCGATCAGCGAGGTGCCGGTGGCAAAGCCGCAGGGATTGGCGTGCTTGATGATGGCGACCGCCGGAACAGCGGCCGGGAACTCGCTGACCAGTTCGAAGGCTGCATCGGTATCGTTGAGATTGTTGTAGCTCAGCGACTTGCCCTGCACCTGCCGCGCCGTGGCAACGCCGGGGCGCGCCTCGCCGGTGGTGTAGAAGGCGGCCCACTGGTGCGGGTTCTCGCCGTAGCGCATCACTTCCTTTAGCCGGCCGGCGAACGAGCGGTAGGGGATTTCGGGGTAGTCGAGCGCTTTGGCGAACCAGCCGGAGATCACCGAGTCATAGGCGGCAGTGCGGGCATAGGCCTTGGCCGCCAGCTTCTGGCGCAGGTCGTAGGGCACGCCGCCGGACTGCCGGATGTGCTCCAGCACCTGCTCGTAGTCGTTCGGGTCGACGATCACCGTGGTGTAGGCGTGGTTCTTGGCCGCCGAGCGGATCATTGCCGGCCCGCCGATATCGATGTTCTCGATGGTCTCGTCGTAGGAGGCGCCCCTGGCGATGGTTTCCTCGAACGGATAGAGGTTCACCACCACGAGGTCGATCGCGCCGATCTGGTGCTCGTCCATCGAGGCGGCGTGGGTCGGGTTGTCGCGTACCGCGAGCAGGCCGCCATGCACCTTGGGGTGCAGCGTCTTAACCCGGCCATCCATCATTTCGGGAAATCCGGTGAGGTCGGAGATGTCGCGCACCGCCGCGCCGGTCGAGGCGATCAGTTTGCTGGTGCCACCAGTCGATACCAGGTCGACGCCCAGACCGGCCAGTTCCTTGGCGAAATCCGCCATCCCGGTCTTGTCAAAGACACTGAGAAGGGCGCGCTTGATGGGGACTATGGCGTTGGACATGAGGGCTCCGACAGGGTTCGAATTGGGGGCCCAGGCGAGCGGCAGCTGTCGTTCGCGTTCCCCGATGGTGTCCCATCTCTTCTCGCCAGTCGCGCGAAAGAGCGGCTTATTGCAGAAATGGGCAGGCTTGGAAAGTGCCGGGGTCAGAGCGTTTTCAGGAAAAGTTGCAGACTTTTCCGGTTCGAAAGCGCGCCTGTCAGGTCGATTCCAGCGTGAAGATCCAGCTGACTTCGCTGGCGTCAGCCACCAGCGTTTCCAGCACAAGTTGCTTGGTGCGGTGGAAGCCGAAATAGGACGACTGCCGCACGCTGTCCTCGATCCTGAGCTCCGCCCCTTCCCACAGGAAGGTCCAGATCGCCCCCGAGTTGAGCCGCAGCCGGATCAGGTCGTCGGTCACCTGCACCTCGGTCTGGTGCGCGAGGTGAAAGCGGATCGCTGCGCCGCCCGAGACGCGGTGCCGGTGCCGCACGAAGCGGTCCTGTCCGACCAGACTCATGCCTTCGGGCAGCAGCGTCAGGTGGCGTTCGATCGACACGCCGAAGCGCTCGACATAGCCGTGACAGGCCAGGATCAGGCTGTCGTCGGAGGCGTGCGCCTCGATTTCGTTGGGCTTGCCGATCTGCACCAGCCGCCCGGCCAGCGGCCCCGAGGTGGGGATGGCAGCGGCGGAGAGCGCATTGATGGTGGGTGCCGTGTGGGCGATGCCCTGCCGGAACAGCAGCCCGTCGGCATAGCCCGATGGCGCCGGGCCGCAATTGCCCACCACCAGGTCGCGCCCGTGGCTGAACTCGAAGGCGAGGGCGCTGGCATGGGCGTGCTGGGCGTATTCCGGATCGGGCACGAGGCCGGAATCGGCCACCACGATCGAGCGACCGGCGATCAGCCGGCCGTAGCCGCCGAGCGTGCCGGTCTGCCGGGCGCGGGCCGGGCTCTGCGCCTGCACGGCGACGATCAGGTCGTGCGGCATCTGGCCGGTGCCGTTGAAGTAGCCCGGCTCCCCGGTGCCCAGCGAGATGGCGTCGAGCGAGCGCTGCATCGACTCCGCCATGTCGTTGAACTCGTTGGAGTACTGCTCGTAGTCACGGCGCAGCGCCTGGCGGATGGTGATCAGCTCGATGAGGATCTGGATCTGCACCTTGGCCGAGCGGGTGCGGTGCAGCCCATCCTCGTCGATCTGCTGCTCGATCAGCCGCTCGGCGCGGCGGATGCGGCCGATCACCTCGGCGGCAGGCCGGTCGGCGCACAGCGCGACACCGGTCAGCGCCAGCGCCACCAGCAGCGCGTCCACAGGATCAGTCGCGAGCGAAGCGCGCAGTTTCAGCGAGGAAATCTGGGTCGAAAGCGAACGGGAAATCTGCTGGGACTGCTCCAGCGACGCGCCTTCCATCAGGATATTGTAGTGCCGCAGCCAGTTCAGCACCCGCCGTGCGGTGAGCGACAGGGCCCAGGTGCTGCGATCGAAACTGCCCTCGCGGCCGATCCAGTCGAGCGCCAGTGTCCGGGCAAAGCGGCGCTCCTCGTCGGTGCGGGCGTCACGGAAATGCCGGAGCCAGGCGAAGGCCTGCAGGTCGTCCTGCCAGTCTTCGTGCTCGACCTCGACCGAAAATGGCGAGACGCCGTGGGTGTCGATCAGCCGGGAGCTCAGCAGGTAGCGGCCCTGCATCATCTCCAGCACGGTTTCGCGGTCGGTCGGCCGAAACTCCGGCAGCCCGCCCTGAATCTCGTCGCTCGACGGCCCGGTCCAGGTCCAGCGGATCGCCGGATTGGTGACGAAACGGTCGGCCATCGACCATAGCGTCCGGCGAGCGACGAATCGCAGCGAATGAGCCAAGCCTGACGCCCTCAGTTCCGATTACCGGCTGCGCTTGATAGGCTCCGCCCGCCCGCTTGCCAAGCCTCGTGAATACCCCGCACCAGACTAGTCAGCGGCGAACCAGCCGCGCAACGAAGAACCCGTCGAGCGTTCCGCTTTCCCCAGATAGTGCGGACGGCACCGGCAGCCCGGGATGCGTGCGCACCGTGCCATCGGGCCTGACGGCGGCCTCGAGGCCAGGCAGTTCGGCGGGCAGGACAGGATCGAGCTGCACATCGTCACGCGCCGAAAGCCAGTCGAGATGCGCCTCGCCCTCCTGCGGCTCGAGCGAGCAGACGCAGTAGACCAGCGTGCCGCCGGACTTTAGCCAGCCCAGTGCGCGGCTGATGAACCGCTTCTGGATTACCGCCCGCCCGGCAATGTCGGCGACCGAGCGGTGCCACACCACTTCGGCATGGCGACGGAAGGTGCCGGTAGCCGAACAGGGCGCGTCGAGCAGGATCGCGTCGAACGGCTCGTCCGGCTGCCATTCGAGCGCATCGGCCATGACGATCTCGGCAGTGTATCCGAGCCGGACCAGATTCTCGCCCAGCCGTTTCATCCGCTCTGCGTCGTTGTCGAGCGCCGTCACCTTGTAGCCGGCCTTGGCGAGCTGGGCAGTCTTGCCGCCGGGGGCAGCGCAGAGATCGAGCACGCGGGCGCCGGGCGCAAGGCGGATGAGCCGGGCCGGGATCGCCGCGGCGGCGTCCTGCACCCACCAGCGGCCCTCGGCGTAACCGGGCAGCGCCTCGACGGGCTTGTCGCGGCTCTCGATCCGGACCGTGTCGGCCAGGATCGGCGTGGCGCCCAGCGCCTCGATCAGGTCCGGATCGTTGTCCTTCAGGGTCAGGTCGAGTGGAGCGCCGTCCAGCAGCGCGGCGGCAAACGCCTCGATGGCGTCCTCGCCATAGGTGTCGCGCCACAGCGGGCCGAGTGCCGCGGGGAATAGCGCCTGGTGCGGCAGGTGGCGCAACTGATGCGCCTCGCCCTGGGCACGGCGCAGCACGGCGTTCACCAGCTTGGCGAAGGGTTGTGAGCGGGTGTCCTTGCGCGCGGCCTCGACGGCGAGGAAGATGGCCGAATGGTCGCCGAGCTCGGGCAGGAATACCAGGTGCGCCAGCGACAGCCGCAGGATCGCCTCGAGCGGCCCGGATTTCTTCGGGATGCCCTTGTCGAGATACTTCGCCAGCATCAGGTTGATCTGGCCGTGCCGGCGGAGCGCCGTGGTCACCAGCCGGTTGGCGAGCGCCCGGTCGCGCCCCTCGGCGATCTCGGATGACGAAAAGGGGGCGAAGTTCGCCCCCTTGAGCAGCGCGTCCAGCCGTTCGGCGGCGCGAAGCCGGAGCGCCAGCCCCGGCGGGTTCTTCTGCTTCTTCAAGCTTCGACTTTCATGACCGCGCGGTCAGCCCCAGGGGCCACGGCGCGTTGCGTTGTCGGCCTCAGTACCACCGGTCGACGGTACGCGCCACCCGCCGCCGTTCTCACGCGACGCCGTGCTCTGCTGTGGCTGCGCGAAACGCGGGGCCGGGCGGCGACCGGTGCTGTCGACCCGCATCTCGCTCGCCTGCTTCTGCAGGGCCGCGATGCGATTGCGGGGATCCGGGTGGGTCGAGAACAGGTTGTCCATCCGCTGCCCGTTGAGCGGGTTGAAGATGTACATGTGGGCCTGCGCCGGGTTGCGCTCGGCCGTGATGTTGACGGTCCGCTGCGCCAGCTGGCTGATCTTGTTGAGCGCCGACGCGAGGGCCAGCGGATCGCCCATGATCTCGCCGCCATCCTTGTCGGCCACGTATTCGCGGGTCCGGCTGACTGCCATCTGTACCAGCATGGCCGCGACCGGGGCGATGAATACCGCGAGCAGCGCGCCGATCGGGCCGAGCGGATTGTCACGGTTGTTGCCGCCACCGAAGAACAGGCCAAACTGCGCCAGCATCGAGATCGCGCCGGCAAACGTCGCGGTGATGGTCATGGTCAGCGTATCGCGGTTCTTGATATGCGCCAGTTCGTGCGCGATCACCGCCGCCACTTCGCGCGGCTCGAGATAGCGCAGCAGGCCCGCACTGACCGCGACGGCGGCGTTCTGCGGGTCGCGGCCGGTGGCGAAGGCGTTGGGCTGGTCGGTGTCGATGACGTAGATCTTTGGCGTCGGGATACCGGCGCGCTGGCTCAGCGCCTCGACGGTGCGGTAGAGGTCAGGCTGCTGGTGCGGATCCACGGCGCGGGCGCCCTGCATGCGCAGCACCATCTTGTCCGAGTTCCAGTAGGCGAACAGGTTGGTGAGCGCGGCAACGACGAAGGCGATCAACATGCCGCTCTGGCCGCCGACGAGATAGCCCACCCCCATGAACAGGGCGGTGAGCGCTGCGAGCAGAACCGTGGTGCGGAGAAAGTTGAGCATGAGCCTTAAGTCTTGTACCTCGTTCAGGTGCTACCGCCCAAATAGATGGGACGGCTCGAGGTTCCCCGCAAGGGACTCTGTCCGAAGGGTAATGTCATGAGCGAAGAAACCACCACTCCACCCCGTCCGCTGGCGCCGGCCGCAGAGCGCGCTCTCGCCGAAGCGGCAGACCGCCGCGCCGAGATCGACCGCAAGGCGGCCGAAGGCAAGGCCGAAAAGGGTGGCCGCGGCGGCCTCGACCCGGCTCGCTACGGCGACTGGGAGATCAAGGGGCTGACGGCGGATTTCTAGTTCGCCTTGACCAGCCGGGACGGCCCCCTCCCATCCTCCCCCATGAAGGGGAGGTG
>CAMDAL010000095.1 GCA_945888565.1 Devosia equisanguinis
GCCGAAAAACTCAACGGCGTCGAACTGTTCGTCCCGCGCGCGCTGCTCCCCGAGCCCGAGGACGAGGACGATTTCTACCACGCCGACCTGATCGGGCTGCGCGCCCGGCTGGTCGATGGCACCGAGATCGGCGTCGTCGCCGCGGTGCCGAATTTCGGCGCCGGCGACCTGCTTGAGATCCGCGATCCGCGCTCGGGTGATACCTATCTTTACCCGTTCAGCAAGGCGGTGGTGCCGGAGATAAAGGTGGCCGACGGCTACCTCGTCATTGCGCCGCCGATCGAGACCGAGCCCGGCGAAGAAGAGCCCGATTGAGCTTTTCGGCTCACATCATCACCTTGTTTCCAGACCTGTTTCCCGGGCCGCTCGGCGCCTCGGTGCTGGGTCGGGGCATGGCGGACGGCTTGTGGTCGTTGTCGATCACGCAGCTGCGTGACTTCGCCACCGACCGGCATCGCACCGTCGACGACACGCCCTCGGGCGGTGGCGCGGGCATGGTGCTGAAGCCCGATATCCTCGCCCGCGCCATCGATGCGGTGTCGCCGGAGGGCGATCCGCGTCCGCGTCTCCTGATGTCGCCGCGTGGCGTGCCGCTGACACAGGCGAAGGCGCGCGAGCTTGCCCTTGGTCCCGGCGCGGTCATCGTCTGCGGCCGCTTCGAAGGGGTCGACCAGCGGGTCATCGAGGCGCGGGGCCTGCAGGAAGTCTCGATCGGCGACTATGTGCTGGCGGGCGGCGAGGTCGCGGCCATGGTGCTGCTCGAAGCGGTGGTGCGGCTGATCCCCGGCGTGCTCGGCGGCGCGGAAAGCCACGCCGACGAAAGCTTCGAGAACGGCCTGCTCGAATACCCGCAATACACCCGCCCGCAGAGCTGGGAAGGCCGCGACATCCCGGCCGTGCTGACTTCGGGCGACCACGGCAAGGTGGAAAAGTGGCGCCGGGCCGAGAGCGAGGCGCTAACCCGGGCGAGACGGCCGGATTTGTTGAAGTAGGCGGTGGAGCGCGTGAGCGCCCCCTCCACCAGCCGTAGGCTGGTGGAGGGGGCCGTCCGGCCTCCCGGGCGCTCCTAAGCCCCCATCAGTTTCCTGATCTTGGCCACGGCGGTGCTGGCATCCTCGCCATAGGCGATCGTGCCTTCAAAGCCGCCCTGCCGGTTCACCAGGAACACCGACGCGGTGTGGTTCATGGTGTAATCGTCGCCCTCGCCTACCTTCTCGCCTAGCACCTTCCAGGCGCTGATGATCTTGTCGATCTCTTCGCGCGAGCCGGTCACGGCGGTCACCTTGCCGTCCATCCAGCCGACATAGTCGCCGACGACTTCGGGCGTATCCCGCTCGGGGTCGACGGTGACGAAATAGGCCTTGAGGTTGCCGGCCTCGGGGCCGAGGGCCTCGAACCAGGTCGCCATTTCCGCCAGCGTCGTCGGGCACACATCGGGGCAGTGCGTAAAGCCGAAGAACAGCAGCGATGGCTGGCCGGTGAACATCGTCTGGTCGACCGTGGCGCCCGAGCCATCGACCAGCGAATAGGTGCCACCGCCGATGCCTGCAGTGGCAGGGTTCTGTATCAAGCGGCCGGTCATCAGGCTGTAGACGTAAAGCCCGGTGGCGCCCAGCGCGGTGATCACCACGAGGCCCCAGAGGATCATGCGGAAGCGTGAGAGGGCTGCGCTGTTCATGCTAGGTCTCCGTGCCGGACAGTGACGAGTTCGGAATGCATCGAGTGATCCATGGCAGGCCCCTTTGCCGCCGGGCTGCCGACCGGAATTTTGACATCGACCGTGCCGGCCTTCTCGAAGGTCAGCGTCACGGTGATGCTCCCGCCTTCCACCAGCGGCCCCGTGAGGTCCATGAACATCAGGTGGTAGCCGCCGGGCGCCAGCGATACGCTGCCTCCGGCCGGGATGACGAGACCCTCGGGCAGTTCGTTCATCTTCATCACGTCGCCCTCCATCTTCATTTCATGGATCTGCGATATCCCGGCGGCCGGGGTCGATGCGGAGACCAGCCGGTCGTCGGCCGTGCCGGAGTTGCTAATGGTCAGGTAGCCGCCGGCCACCGGAGCATTGGGCAGGGTGGCGCGGGTGAAGGCGCCGGTGATCTCGAGGTCGCCGGCTGTCACCGGCATCGCGGCCATGTCCGGGGTGGCGCCGTGGTCGCGGTGCATGTGTGGCCCGCCTTCGGCGGCAGTCACCTTCAGCACCGGAGCGGGGTGTTCAAGCGCGTGCGCGTCCTGTCCTGCCGCCGCGATCTGGTCCCAGGCCACCGAGTCCGTGCCGCACCACTGCGTGGTGGCGAAGGCCAGCGGCGCATCGGACGACACCGTGCCCTGCAGCACGAACTCGTCGAACTGGTCATCGGGGATGCTGCCGCCCGACCAGGTGACCGACACCGCGCCGCTGGTTGCCGGCTGGCCGTGCACTTCGTACGATCCGGCGTAGTCGCCGGTCGCTACCTCGGCCTGCCAGCCTGCCTTCACCTGTGGCTTCGCCGAAACGAAGCCCTCGGGCACGACGACCGTCACCTTGTCGGTGGGGGCGCCGTCGCAGCCGTGCGGAATGCTGATCGCCACCTTCACGCTCGCCCCGGCCATTGCGGTGCTGGGAGTGATCGAGGCGTGGGCGAAGGCGGATGAGGACAGGAGGACTGCCGCAGCAGCCGTGGTGAACTTGAGGAGCATGATGAAATCTCGCGATGAGCCGCGCCAGGGGCGTCGGCGTTGAACCGGTAAATCAAGCTTGGTTCAGGCGAGTGTGGGCGGTCCGCGGGCTTGGGGAAGCTCTGGTGGGGCCACCCTGAAGGGGACGGCCGCCAGCTGCGAAAATGCCGGTTCAGCCACCTTCGGCAGGTGCACGAGACCTTCGCAGGGCGGCGGCAGGTCGGCGCCGCCGTCGATGCGGCAGGCGTGGCAGGGGGCATGCGGCGTGCCGTCGTCGGTCGCGTCGCCACAATAGCTGGCGGTGACCGCTGCGCTCAGCACGTCGTGGTCGAGATGCGTCGCGCCGGCCGGCTGATGGCCAAAGCTCAGGAAGACGAGCGCCAGCACCGCTAAAGCGCGGATGAGGTCTGCGGCGATGTGGCGAGCGATCGTCACCCGGCTCGTCTCCGTTTCAGCCGCACGCTTAGCGCATGGCTCGCGATCCGTCATGCGGCATTTGCGCACCCGGCGTCATTGATCTTGATCACACAACCTGCAACAAATCGGTCCTGACGGTGCGTGGGCGAAAACCCCAGGTGAAACGGGAAGCCGGTGCCCTGCGGGGGGCAAACCGGCGCCGCCCCCGCGACTGTATCGGGCCAAGTACTCCCTCCAGGTGCCACTGGTTAGCGCTGGGAAGGCGGGGGGAGCGGGTCCGGAGCCAGGAGACCGGCCGTCAGTAGTTTGGCTCGAACGCGGGACGGTGGGTCCCGCCCATGGAGATATTCCCGATGCGCGCCCGCGCCCTTTTACCCTTGCTCTTCATCGCGCTGCCTACGGCCGCGCTCGCCCATACTGGCCACGGCGAAGCCTCCGGCTTCGTGCACGGCTTCATGCATCCGGTCGGCGGCCTCGACCACGTCCTCGCCATGGTGGCGGTGGGCGTGTTCGCCTATGTCCTCGGCGGCAAGGCGCTGTGGCTGGTGCCGCTCAGCTTTGTCGGCATGATGGCCGTCGGCTTCCTGCTCGGCCTCGGCCAGGTCGATGTGCCCTTCGTCGAACTGGGTATTGCGCTCTCGTCCGTCGTCATCGGCGCCGCTGCCGCCTGGGGCCGGCCGATGCCGGTTGCTGCCGCCATGTCGCTGGTCGGCGTGTTCGCCATCTTCCACGGCCACGCGCACGGCGCCGAAATGCCGGTCGATACCTCCGGCCTCGCATATGCGGCGGGCTTCATCGTCGCGACGGCGCTGCTGCATGGAGCCGGCATCGCTGCGGCGATGGGCGTGGCGAAGCTGGTCGGCAAGTATGGCAAGCCGGTGGCGCAGGTCGCCGGTGGCCTCTTCGCCCTCGGTGGCGTCGGCGTCCTGGCCGGCTGGCTCTGACGCTTCGCATTCAGGCGCCCGCGAGACTGGACGAAAGTCTGGACTCGCGGGCGCTTCTCATTTATAGCCCCGCTCGCCTTGGCTCAGCCAAAGGCCAATAACAGCATAAAATCCGTGCAAACCAAGACCGGGCGGTCGGCCTCAAGGGCCGGCAAAACGCCCCTTTGAAAAAAACGAACGGAACAGTTCAATGGCAAACATCATCGCAGAGCTCGAGCAGGAGCAGTATGCGAAGCTGGCCGAACGGGCCAAGCATCCCGAATTCACCCACGGCGACACCGTCAAGGTGTGGGTCAAGATCCGCGAAGGCGACAAAGAGCGCCTGCAGGCCTATGAAGGCGTCGTGATCGCCCGCTCCGGCGCCGGCATCATGGAAAGCTTCACCGTCCGCAAGATTTCCTACGGCGAAGGCGTCGAGCGCGTGTTCCCGGTGGTTTCGCCGAACATCGACCGCATCGAAGTGCTGAAGCGCGGCAAGGTGCGTCGCGCCAAGCTGTACTACCTGCGCGACCGTCGCGGTAAGGCCGCCCGTATCTTCGAGAACGTCGGCGCCCGCACCAAGAAGATCGAAGCCGGCGAGCGCGATGCCGCCCAGGAGGCCAAGGCCGCCCGCGAGGCCGAGAAGGTCGCCGCCGCCGAGGCTCTGGCCCGCGAACTGGCCGCCAAGGACGCAGCGGAAGCTGCTGCCGCCGAGGCCGCCGCTGCCGAAGCCAAGGCTGCCGAGGCTGCCGCTGCCGAAGCCAAGACCGAGTAAGCTGCCACAATGTGGTCGGTTTGATCGCTACGCATTCGAGCCCGGCATTCGTGCCGGGCTTTTGATTCCAGACTACGGGCGGGCAACATGGAGGCACTCCGGGTGGACGCGGAGCAACGGGCACATCTTGCTGACGAATTGCGGGAAGAGGCGCGGCTGCTGCTGGTCGGCTCGGGCCTGCTGGAGCTGCTGAACGGCCGCTTCGGCGAGGCCATCGTCACCGGCAGCGCCGGCTACGATCTGATGACGTGGCGCGATATCGACATCCACATGCCCTGCGATGCCGATCGCTGGCCCGAATGGGCTGCTCTCGGTGGCGAGATCGCCCAGACGCTGGCCGATCGCGGCCTGACGCTGCACACGGCGACGTTCCGCAACGACTATATCGAGCCGCACCCGCTCGGCGCCGGCCTCCACTGGAGCATCGAGCTGCGCGATTTCGCCGACAGCCACTGGAAGTGCAACATCTGGGGCTGGGACCCGTTCGATTTCGCCGTCCGCCAGGCCCGCGACGCCAACCTCCGCGCCGACCTCGACCGCTGCAACCGCGACCTGATCCTCCGCCTCAAGCACGAAGCGCGCCAGCGCCCGGACTATTATGGCGTCATGGTCGGCAGCTTCGACATCTACCAGTTCGCCATCGCAGGAGCTGGTGAGACGCTGGATGAACTGGAGCGGTGGAAGGGGCTGGTGGCTTAGGGCATCGTCCCGTGCCATTGATCGCCCCTCGGAGCACCGATCAGACCACGGGAGCGCCCCATGCCATCCTTCATCTGCACCACCTGTGGCGTCGGCTTTGCGCTGTCCGACACGCCGCCAGCTCACTGCGCTATCTGCGCCGATGAGCGGCAGTATGTGAATGCGAAGGGGCAATCCTGGACGACGCTCGCGGAGCTGCAGGCGACGCACACCAACGATATCCGCGAACTCGAGCCCGGGCTCTGGGGCATCGGCGCCACGCCGCAGATCGCCATCGGGCAGCGGGCGCTGTTCATGCCGCAGCCGGGCGGCGGGGTGCTGTGGGACTGCACGCCGCTGGTCACCGATGCGGCGGTCGCGCACATCAAGGCGCATGGCGGGCTCAGGGCCATCGCCATTTCGCACCCGCACTTCTACTCCTCGATGGTTGACTGGTCGGAGGCGTTCGGCGGCATCCCCATCCACATCCACGAGGCCAACCTGCCGCATGTGATGCGCCCGTCGGACCGTATCCGGTATTTCACCGAGGACCGGATCGACCTGGGGCAGGGGATTACCGTCACCCGCGCCGGCGGTCATTTCACCGGCAGCGCGGTGCTGCATTGGCCGGGGCTCGACGGCAAGGGCGTGCTGATGACCGGCGACACCATCATGGTGGTGCCGGACACGCGCTGGGTCAGCTTCATGTATTCCTATCCCAACCTCATCCCGCTGCCGGCCCGCGAGGTGACCCGCATCGTCGGCGCGGTGGACGATCTCAGCTACGACCGCATCTATTCGGCCTGGTGGGACCGGGTGATGACATCGGACGCGAAGGCCCGTGTCCGCGCTTCCGCCGAGCGCTACATCGCAGCTATCGCGTGATCGGGTAGGGCACGGAAACCGCTGGATTTCCGGGCGATCCGGCGGTTAACTGCATCACGCGGACTCGCGTTGAATTGAGTAGCGTGGGGTCGGGGGGCTCCGTACAACCATCGCCATGTTGTTTAGACCGCTTTTCCGCGCGCTGGCGCTGCTCGCCCTCGCCCTGTCTGCCGGCTCGCCTGCGCTGGCAGGCCAGTTCCGCGAGGGCCCGAAGGCCGTGCTCGAGCTCTTCACCTCGCAGGGCTGCTCGTCCTGCCCCGCGGCCGATGCCATGCTCGACGAGCTGGGCCAGCGGGACGACGTGATCGCGCTCGCCTACCATGTCGACTACTGGGACTATATCGGCTGGCAGGACACGTTCGGCGCCAAGGCGCACTCGCAGCGCCAGCGCGATTACGCCTCGGCCTGGGGCTCGTCGCGCATCTTCACGCCGCAGCTGGTGGTGAACGGCGAGTGCGGGGTGGTGGGCAACAAGCGCAACAAGGTGGATGCGGCGCTGGCCGACGCCAGCCTGTCGCTCGATGTGACACTAGCCGATGCCGGCAACGACACGCTGGACGTGAGCATTGCCGGAGCGCCTGGCGCGACCGGCGAGGCGGTGGTGTGGCTCGTGACCTTCATCGAGCGCGCCGAAGTCGAGATCGGTCGCGGCGAGAACGAGGGCCGGAAGATCGCCTACACCCACATCGTCACGGGCCGGCAGGTGCTGGGGCGATGGGATGCCGTGGACGGCGCCACCCTGCAGCTGAAGCTCGCCGAAGTCCTCACCGGCCCGTCCGATGGCGCCGCCATCCTCGTGCAGCAGGACAAGGACGGCCTGCCCGGTCCCATTCTCGGTGCCGCCAGCTTTACGCGATAGCGGCAGCCGATCCTCCCTCACCCAACGCAGGAAAAACCCGCTGGCGGGGGCGCCAGCGGGCTCAGAATGACATTGCAAGGCGGCTGGCATCCGGGCGTCTAAGGTTTGGGGGCTCGGTCGGCCCGGACGCCAGCCACTGGAGGCAATGACCGGACGATGCCAGGCCAATCTGGCGCGATGAGGGAGGGAATGTGACCAAACTGGGGTTTCTGCAGGGCCCCGGCAACCAATGGGACCCATAGCCTTTGGGCGGCTGGACAAGCCGGGCGATCGGCGCGAACATGACAGCAGCATGACGGAGGCACGATGGCGGACGAACCGGAGCAGTCGGGATCGGGGCAGCTGATCGATTTCGCGAGGAGCACGAGCGCCTCCGGTTCTCAGGCGCCCGCCCCCAAGCAGTCCCGTTTCATCGCCTCGGTGACGTTCGACCGCAAGGAACTCACCACCATCCTCAATCTCTATGGCCGCAAGGTCGCCGAAGGCGATTGGCGCGACTACGCCCTCGATTTCCTGCGCGAACGTGCCCTGTTCTCGATCTACAAGCGCAGCTCCGAGCGCCCGCTCTACGTCATCGAGAAAAACCCCAAACTGCGCAACAAGCAGGGCCAGTACATGGTGCTGAGCCAGGATGGCCGGGTACTGAAGCGCGGCCACGAGCTGGCAACGGTAATCCGCGTGCTCGAGCTGGCCGTGGTGAAGTGATCACCGTCCGCCGGGCGACGGAGGCGGACATCCCGGCGATGAGCGAGGTGCTGACCCGCTCGATTACCGAACTCTGCGCCCTCGACCACAAGAACGACCGCGCGGCCATCGCGTCCTGGACGGCCAACAAGACGCCGGACGGCGTCCGCCGCATCCTCGAAAATCCCGACGTGCAGCTGTTTGTCGCCGAAGACGACGGCGTGCTGGCGGCAGTTGGATGCGTGCAGCCCGGTAACGAGATCGGCCTCAACTACGTGCACCCGGCCCACCGCTTCAAAGGGGTCAGCCGAGCCCTCCTGGCTGCGATGGAGCAGGCGATGCGCGAGGCTGGTGTCAATGAGGCCCGGCTGAAGTCCACTCAGACCGCCCACGCCTTCTATCGCGCCAACGGATGGCAGGATGCCGGCGACCTCAGCACCGGCCGCTGGATCGACGCCTGGCCGATGCGGAAGGGTCTGTAGGGGCTACAGCGCCTTCTGCATATAGGTCACGCCGATCCAGCGGTCGAACTTGAAGCCGGTGTTTTCCTGGGTGCCGACATGCACGAAGCCGGCCTTTTCGTGCAGGCGGACGGAGTTGGCGCGTTCGGCGGTGATCACGGCGATCATCTGCTTGAAGCCGAATGCCCGGCTGTCGTCGATCAGGCGGTCGAGCAACTGGCCGCCGAGGCCCTGACCCACCATGTCCTGGCGCAGGTAGATCGAGTTCTCGCAGGTGAAGCGGTAGGCGACGCGCGTGCGGTAGTAGGAGGCGTAGGCGTAGCCCACCACCTCGCCGCCGCGCTCGGCGATGATGATCGGATGGCCGAGCTCCACCATGGCGCCGAAGCGGCCGGCCATCGTCGCCTCGCTGGGTGGATCATACTCGAAGGTGATCACCGTGTCGGTGACGTAGGGGCGGTAGATGGCGGTGATCGCCGGGATATCGCGCCACTCGAAGGGTCGGAAGGTGATGTCGCTCATCGGAATCCGGGGCAAAAGGAAGGGGCCGCGGTCCTTGCTAGACCGCGGCCCCCGATGAAGTCCAATCAGACTTGCTGATCGCTCGGATCAGACCCGCGATTACTCGCGGTTGCCGAACAGGCGGAGCAGCATCATGAACAGGTTGATGAAGTCGAGGTAGAGGCTCAGCGCGCCCATGATGGCGCCCTTGGCCAGCACTTCCGAGCCGGCGCTCTCGTCGTAGCTTTCCTTGATCTTCTGCGTGTCGTAGGCGGTGAGGCCGACGAACACCAGAACGCCGATCGCCGAGATGGCGAAGTCGAGCATCGAGGACTGCATGAAGATGTTGACGATCGAGGCGATGACCAAGCCGATCAGGCCCATCATCAGGAAGTTGCCCATGCCCGTCAGGTCACGCTTGGTGGTGTAGCCGTAGAGGCTCATGGCACCGAAGGTCGCGGCGGTGATGAAGAACACCTTGGCGATCGAGGCATCGGTGTAGACCATGAAGATCGACGACAGCGACAGGCCCATGATGGCGGCAAACGCCCAGAAGGTCGCCTGTGCAGCCGGCACGCTCAGCTTGTTGATGCCGAAGCTCAGCACCAGCACGAAGCCCAGCGGCGCGAGAGCGAACACCCACATCAGCGGGCTGGTGTAGAGCAGCGCGCCCCACTGGGTCAGCAGTTCGCCGTTCTGCAGCTGCGCCACGGCGGCGGACGGATCCGTCGTCGTCGCGGCCTGGTTGGCGAACCAGGCCACAAGGCCGGTCACCACGAGGCCGATGCTCATGTAGTTGTAGACCTTGAGCATATAGCTCCGCAGGCCCTCGTCGATGGCCGCGGCGGTTCCGGCCCGCGCAGCGGCGATAGTCGGTCTGTCGAATTCAGCCATTGCAATTCCCTTTCCTGGCGACGGCCCTTTGTAAGCGTTCTTCGCGCCCGTCACCGTCAGGGGGTGAATATGAGGTGTGCGGCGCGCGAATACAAGGGATGCGCGACAGCCTCACAGAACCGTAATGTCGCATGGCTTCAACGCCTTAGTCCGGAACGCTGGACTATCAGGTTGCTAACGGACTGAATCGGGCTCCCGGCGTTCGCTTCCGCGTTCTTGCGGACGCAACACTGGCTGGCTACGGTCGGTCAGGATGGTTGCCGAATCATCGTGTTCTGCAGCGGCAAAGGGAGGGTCGATTGCCCAGGCTCTTTACCGGCATCGAAGTGCCCTACGATGTGGGGCTGGCGCTGTCGCTCAAGCGTGGCGGCCTGTTCGGCGCCCGCTGGATCGACACCGAAAACTATCACATTACCTTGCGCTTCATCGGCGATGTCGATCACCACATCGCGAGCGATGTGACCGACATGCTGGACCGGCTGGTCGGCTCCGACCCCTTCACCGTCAAGCTCGATCATCTCGCCTCGTTCGGGGGCGACCGGCCGAGGGCGCTCTATGCCGGGGTCGAGAACAACGCCGCGCTGGTCCGCCTGCAGGCGGCGCACGAGCGGGTGCTGCAGCGCTGCGGCCTCGCGCCCGAAGGCCGGAAGTTCGTGCCGCACGTGGCGCTTGCCCGGCTGCGCGGTGTCTCGGCGCTGGAGGTGGCGCACTTCATCGCGGAGGCCGGCCGGTTCGTGCCGCTGGAATTCCAGGTGAAGCGCTTCGTGCTGTTTTCGTCGAAGGATTCGGTGGGCGGTGGCCCCTATCTGGTCGAGCAGTCATACCGGCTTGCCGCCTGATCACGAACGGTCGCAGGCGGGGCCGGCGTTAACCGATCATTCATCATGCCGGTCCAGATAGAGCTCACAACGTTCCCCGGCGCCAAAATGCCGTCACGTTTGGCGCTAAAGGTCGCAACTCAATTCAAATGCGCGCTCCCTTCAAACCTTGGTAACCATGCTGGTGGCAGGATGCCGGGGTGTCGGTTGCGCACACTTCACGAAGGATGTTGGGCGATGACATCAACTCGCATTAGCCTCTGCCTGGTAGCTCTCCTGGCTGGTGTTTCCACCTTTGCCGCTCCCGTTTCCGCGCAGGAAGTGAAGCAGCTGGGTACGTTCAGATCGTGGACCGCATGGAGCGGCAGCGATGCGAACGGGCCGACCTGCTACATCTCGTCCGCCCCCGAAAGCTGGGGCCCGCAGGAAGTGGGGGGCGCACCGGTGAGGCGCAGCCCGATCCACTTCATGGTCATCAACCGCAAGGGCCTCGGCACCAAGAACGAAGTGCAGACGCTCGTCGGCTACCCCTTCCACCCCTCCAACGCGAACGTGACCGCCACGATCGACGGCAAGACCTACCCGATGGTCACCGAGGGCGAAGCGGCCTGGCTGGCGGTGGAAGCTGACGAGGGCAACTTCGTCGAAGGGCTGAAGGCCGGCACCAAGCTGGTCATCAAGGGCACTTCGCAGAAGGGCAACAACATGACCGACAACTACAACCTGTCGGGCGTCACCGCCGCACTGGCCGAAATCGTCAAGGCCTGCACCTGATCGACGCTGAACCCGAACCCCGCGCCGCGCGTTCGGGGTTCCGGCGGGACCCTGCTCCTGCTACTCAGGTTCGAGCCAAGAGGTCCTTCATGAAACGTGCCGTCCTCGGCATCGCCATCGCCGCCCTGCTGACCGCGCCCGCACTGGCGCAGTCGGTGCGGCTGATTGGCGAGTTCCGCTCGTGGTCCGCCTATTCGGCTACCGAGCAGACCGGACCGGTCTGCTTTGCGCTCACCCGGCCGACCGAGATCACGCCACAGCCCGACGGGTTTTCCGGTGCCTATCTCTATCTCACCAACCGGCCGTCGATCGGCGTGCGCAACGAGCTCAACCTCGTGGCAGGCTACAACTTCGCCGCCGACACCCCGGCCACCGCCACGGTCAGCGGGCAGACGTTCGAACTGTTCACCGAAAAGGATGCCGCCTGGCTGAAGAACCCCAGCCAGAACGACAACCTGGCGGGCGCCCTGCGCGCCGGCTCGAGCGTGGTGATCGAGGGCACGAGCGACAACGGCATCAAGGTGTCGCAGACCTTCTCGCTGTCGGGCGCCACGGCCGCCTCGCGGGCGATCGAAGGCAACTGCACGGGCTGAGGCGCAAGGCTGCCCTGCCAGGGGCTGTTTTGCGCTGCGGGCGCGCCTATGTTATCAGCCGCGCCTTCCGCTTATGATACGCGACCGCTGAGAGAGCCGCCCGCATGTCCATTTCGCTCGACCTCGACCATCACTCGCATGTCGACCGGCCCAGATCCGGCCGGACGTCGCTGGTCGGGCTGATGAAGCCGGAGCTGCGCGACGTGCTGAAGGGCATCGGTCTCGATGACCGCGAAGCCAAGATGCGGGCCAGCCAGCTGTGGAACTGGATCTATCACAA